>JAKAEN010000128.1 GCA_021818355.1 Actinomycetes bacterium
CCAATAAGACCAGTACCGGATCCGCCAAAGCTAATATCGGCAACCGGCGCCGACGGCGCCGGTGACAACATCAACTAGGAGGTGAGACAAGGGGACAGACCGGGCATCTGCCCACCCTGTCGTGCGCATCAGCCAAGGCTCGACGTCGGGGGTGTACGAAAACTCCGGAATCGGTGTTCAGATTCAGCGGAATATTCACCCTGGTCCTCGAGATGCCGAGCTGGGTGGCGATACGGGGCTTGGGGACCCGGTCAGCGACGAGGTGGCGAACCAACGGCCAATCTTCCAAAGTGATCACACTCCAATCATGTGAGTGTTCACTTTTCGAGCAGCATCAACATTTAGTTTTAGACCGTCGCTAGTGGCTCAGTTTTCGACCGGCGTTAACGGGCCCGCCCTCCAAGCCCAAAGCGAGGACATCACCGCCCTCCGAGACGCCGCCGCCGCCCAAGGATGGCAATCCGTAGCCGCCCGTCACCGGTGGGTCATCGATAGCATCGACGGCCACCTCAGGCGCCTCGATAACTCGCCCTGAACGGGAACTCTCTATTGACATGAGGTCGAGGGCCGGTTTATGGAGCGGTGGTTCTCCGAGCTCACCACCAAGCTCCTGCGCCGCAGCGCGCATCGTTCAGGAACTGAGCGCACCCTCTCCATCGAGACATGGGCGAACACCTGAAACGAGAATCCCCGGGCCTTCAAGTGGACCACAGCGGCGGAGGGGATCTTCGCCTCCATGGCTAGGTAGCTGGAGCCGCTCGTTACTGAGCGCACTTCTGACTAGGGACTCTAGGCCGTTTCCGACCTCGAGGGTTTCACTAACTCGGGCTTCGGAAACTTCCCGGACAGGGCATGTATCCGCGGGTATCGTGAGCTCGCCGCTACGAAGGTCATTTTCAACGTTCGCGCAGCTATTGGGGGAGAGCTGCTGAACGCACGCGGATCAGAAATAGCCGTGACGGCCAATCGGGATCGATCAAGTTAGCGCTTGACTTCTTTTCAGATCTGAGATATCGTATCGGAAGTCCGTGATGTCTCAACCGCGCACGGTCGAACACGGAGGAGTTTGATGGCTAGAGAAGGAATTTCTGGTGCAAGCATCTCAGCGCGCATAAAGCCTCAGCCGACACCATATCCGCTTGCGCCGGTCAAGCGGGTGGATGCTAGCAACACCAGTTCAATTCGCCTGAGGGCAGGTTAAGGGTGGAGCGGTCTGATGATACTGGCCCATGCTCGGAAATCCCGAGTCGGCGCAGGACGAGAACCGCACAGATGAACCCTGCATTGCATGGGCTCCCCTCCAAGGATCGCGGAAAACTCAAGGTATCGAGCTTCCTGCTGGAGGAGTGATAGCCGCAGATACTTGGTACATCGCCAAGTCATGCGGTGGTCTGAGTCGGCGGCGAAACGTCCTTGGCAGGTCCCCTTTGGCAAGCACCAACCAGCCGTATTGGTGCTTGAGTTTCGGAACTCCGCGCCACCGATCGCTATTTGGCTGATCACGGAGGGCTATCTGAGGCGACGTCGGAACGGCCGGGATCGGAGACCAACTCTGGCATACACCTTCGAACCCGAGTGGTCCGACAACATCCGCGATGCGTTATAAGGACAATCCTTTCCTTTTCGAACTTTCCTGTCGCCTTTCGCAACGAGAGAGCCGACACCTAACCAGACCGGCCACTAATATCCCGACACCTTACTGGAGATCCAAGATGCCACAAACAAACAATTTAAAACCCGAGACTCGCTTGAAGTTGAGTCAAGTTAGCACCGCGACCATTACGACCAGATTATTTTCCCGAGGCCTTCGGAACACGTTTTTGCACGGACTCAAACCGCTAAACACTAACGGGAAACAGCTAGTCGGTGTGGCGTATACCTTGCGCTACATACCCGCTCGAGAAGATCTGGATATCCTCTCAGCTTTTACAGATTACGACCACCCTCAGAGATTGGCTATAGAGCAAGCCCCTCCCGGTTCCGTGTTAGTCATGGACTGTCGCGGGGTGGACCGCTCCGCAGCCGCGGGTGAAATCCTCATGACCAGGTTGGAACGGCGTGGCGTAGTCGGTATGGTCAGCGACGGCTCCGTACGAGACTCCGGGAATATTGCAGCGATGGACTTCCCTGTGTACGTCAAGAGTAGCTCGGCAATGATCAATTTGTCACTCCACCACGCAGTGGACATCAATGTACCAATCGGTTGTGCAGGTGTCGCTGTCTATCCAGGCGACGTCATGGTCGGTGACGCGGATGGAGTGGTATGTATCCCTAGCCATCTTGCCGACGAGATAGCGACTGAAGCTTACGATATGGAGTCCTTGGAAGCACACATTCTTCGTCGCGTACAAGACGGTGCTTCGCTCCGCGGCACGTATCCGCCCAATGAAGAAACCATGCGCCTCCTACGCCTGGAAATGGATGGGCAGCAATGAGGGGTGTCCACGACGCACGTAATTCGGTTCCCACCCGCCCGTATTCGCCAGCGGTAATCGTCGGCGAGTGGGTATACGTGTCCGGCCACGTGCCTGTAGACCAGAGTGGTGCTACCTGCGGATCCAATGGGGCCGAGCAGGCTATAAGAGTGCTTGAGAATTTAGCAAATACCCTGGAGAGTGCCGGAACTTCGCTCGCAGATGTCGTTTCGACGACGGTATATGTGACTGACATTTCCCTCATAGATGACATCGACACGGCCTATCGGGCCTTCTTCCAGGGTCACCCATACCCTTCTCGCACGACCGTTGAGGTGGCGGCCCTAGCTCGATCCGATTTCAGCGTTGAGATCTCTGCGATCGCCCGTCTACCCATCATCAACGATGCCAAATGATCGCGCCGATGGTTAGCGCTGAGGAGTTGCGGAAGAGGATCGATTCTCTTCCGCGTCAACGTCTCGCCGTGCTACCCACTGGACTCCAATCGGTCCCTCGACTCGCCGCCTTGGCAGGTGTCGGAGAATTATTGGTCAAGCGTGATGACCTCACTGGGCTTGCTCTTGGCGGTAACAAGTCGCGACTAATGGAGTTCATTCTCGGAGAGGCCGTCGCCCAAGGTTGCGACGTGATCATCGCCGGCGGTGGAGGCGAGCAGTCCAACCACGCCGTTCAATGCGTGGCCGCCGCGAATAAAGTTGGCTTGGACGCCTTAATCGTGCTGCAGCGCCGACCCGCCGCGCGTTCCAATGGAAATGCTCTGCTCCACGAGGTGCTCGGGGGAAAGACCGTTTGGATTGACTCCGATCCCGACATGCAGGACAGGACGTCAGCAAGCGCAAGTATGCACGCCGAAGCGGAGCGCCTGCGAGCTGCGGGGCGACGGCCATATATTTTGGAAAGTTCGCTGCATGCCCTCTCGGTAGTGGCATACGTTGGTGCCACTCTTGAGCTGTATGGCCAGGTGGCGGATACGCTCGCGACCCCAACCAGGATGTACGTGACCTCAGAAGGTGCTGTCCTGGGTGGATTCTTACTTGGGTCGCGACTGCTGGGCCTTCCTTGGGAGGTGATAGGGCTCGACTGGCGCCCCACCCAGAGCGGTACCGAAGGACGTCTCCACAAAGCTATTTCGGCGGCTGCTTCTGCCCTGGGACTCTCCAATCCGCTGGCAGAAGATGACATCGTCATCCATCCAAGTGGCGGACCGGCCTATGGCGTGGGAAGTACTCAGAGCTGGAAGGCGTTATCGGCGGCGGCGCGACTGGAGGGTTTGATCCTCGATCCCGTCTACACGGCGAAGGGCTTTGCCGGAATGTTTGAGGATCTACAAGAGCGGCCCCCCGAACCTGGAGAGAGGGTCGTATTTGTTCATACTGGCGGCTTAGGAGCGGTATTCGCTTACGAAGCGGAGCTTAGGCGCAATGTTATAAAGCCGGCGTCCAGATGACGGAGCTTTCAAACGTCGCTGTAGTGACCGGGGCCGCAGGGATCATCGGCACCGCGATTTGTGCCGAGTTGATCAGGCGTGGCTCGGTCGTCGTAGCCATCGATAGTGTCGATCCCGAGGTGGGCGTTGGTGAGACGTTTCGTGCTGACATTACCGATCAAGCGGCGGTTGCTGCCGTAGCCACGCGGGTTGCGGCGACCTACGGTCACGTAGATTGGCTGGTTCATGCCGCCGCCGTCACATCGCGATCACCCGGTATTGGCGTGGCCGGGGAACTAGCTTCAATCGACCTTCGAGTTTGGCGCCAGCTAATAGATGTCAACCTCACCGGTGCCCTGATCTGCGTCCAGGAGTTTCTCCCCCTCTTGAAGAGGTCACGCGCTCCGAAAATAGTTCTTCTTGGTTCTATCCAGGGACTGGTTCCTACTTTGGGTACCGGCGCCTATGGAGTGAGCAAGGTGGCGCTCGCGGGCCTCACTCGCCAGCTCGCAAGCGAGTTGGCGGGCATCGGAGTGACTGTGAACATGTTGTCGCCGGGTCCTATAGCTGCTGATGATTTCTTGGAACCCGGCGTCGACCGAGTCGACTCCCGCCCAACGCCGATGAGACGTTTCGGCTCGACTAAAGAGGTGGCGCGTGCGGTAACCGCCATTGTGGATGGGCAGTTCGACTACATGACCGGTTCGGTGATCCCTCTGGACGGTGGCGAGCATTTACGTCCCCGTGCGGATCCAGCCCAACATGACGACGATTCTTTCTCCCCGGAGCGGGATACTTAAAGGAATGCCGAAGATGACCGAACCAACTGACCCACTTTTTCTGCGATGCGGCGTCCTCTTGGACGGGACCGGTGCTCCGGCTCAAGAAGACGTCGCCCTCCTCGTTGAACAGGGTCTGATCGTCGCTGTGGAGCCATGGGACAAGTTTGTGAGTACTCACGGGGTACCCGACACGTTTCTCGATCTCCGGAATCAGACCATAGTGCCGGGCCTGATCGACGCCCACGCTCACCTCTGCTTGGGCGCCAATCCGTACATAGACAAGGCTACCGACACGGTGGACTCCGTCGGAATCGTCGCCTGGGGACTGGCTTCAGGGGCCTCGGCTTTGCTCTCAGGAGTAACGACCATCCTCGACGCCGGTTCGCAAGCGGGCCTGGCTCTGCGAGTCGCCGCTCTAGTGGATGCCGGATTCGCCGTGGGACCCCGAGTTCTGGCCGTTGGTCCGGCTATCACGACTACCGCCGGCCACGGAGAGTCATTTGGAACGGCAGCGGATAACACCGCGGAAATGATTAAAGCGGTCAGGGCCGTCGTAGCTGACGGTGCCGCCTTCATCAAGATCATGGTCACTGGAGGAGCGACCGACCCAACGTCCAACCGTCGGAAAGCGCAATATACGCAGGAAGAACTCGAAGCGACCATACGCGACGCGCATCGCCTCGGGAAGTCCGTCATCGGTCACGCCAACGCCACGGAGGGAATCAGCCGCGCCGTTCGTGCAGGCATAGACATAGTGGCCCATTGCAACTGGCTCGGGGCAGCACCGGCAACCGTATATGTGGACATGGACACGGTCGAGGCCATGGTCGACCGGAAAGTTTGGATAGACCTCAACATCGAGGGTGCCCTCCGCGATCTCTTGGCCACCGACGGCGCGGTAGAAGCCAGTGACGATTACAGCTCCCAACCCGAGACGCGTTGGGACCTGTTGCAACCGCTGCGTTCTCGAGGCGTTGGCCTCTACCTGACCAGTGACGGGTTCGGCCCTGCGGTCGGCGCCTTCACCCAATTCTTGTGCGAGGGTCGCGCCAGGTGGAGCCTTTCGGCGGAAGAGCTCATTTCTTTGGTTTCCGGCGAACCCGCGCGGGCCTTGGGCCTCGATAACAATATTGGTAGCCTCGCTCCGGGGAAGTCCGCCGACATTGTGGTGCTCGACGGTGATCTTCGCTCCGATGCTCAGGCTCTCATGCGTCCGATCTCGGTTTACAGGAGCGGCGTCGAGCTAGTGGCGAATGGAATGCTCAGGCCGCCGCGCGCGGCATTGGCATCGAGTGCGCAAGCTGCTGCCCAGCAGGATCTACTGGACACCGTCTTTCGAGTGCTCCGATGACGGGGCTATAGTGTCTGCCTTGCAGTCCACAACGGCAAGGGAGCCGCTCCATCCCGTCATCGATGCACACGTTCATGTCTGGTCAGATGACATACTCAGATATCCGTTCTGTCCCCACGATGGGCTCAGCCACCCAGCCGAAGAAGCCACGATCAACGATTTCTACGCCAGTGCTGCAGATGCGAATTTTATAGATGTTGTGCTGATCCAGCCACGAGTATACGGATTCGACCACGCATACGTGTACGACGTTGCCGATGCTCTGCGGGGCCACGCCCGAGTGGTACCATCGGTCAACGTCCGAAGGGATCGAGCGACAAAAGAACTCCGCGAACTCGCAGCCGATCCACTTACCGCGGCGTTCCGTGTCGTGGCCCTCGGCGACGCACCCGCCGACTGGCTGTCCTGGCCGTCGGCCCATCAGGCCTGGGAAACTGCTGCCGAACTCGACCTACCTGTTGACATGCTCATCGATGCCTGTCAGATTCCGCTTGTCGAACAAGTCGCTGCCGCCCACCCCGACCTAACAATAATTATCGACCATATGGCTCGGTGTACCCCGACTTTTCAGCCCGAGTACGCTCCGCCCTTGTACCACCTGGCTAAGCACTCGAACATCTATATGAAGCTATCTGCGGTCGATAGACTGTCCGAAGGAGAGTTCCCCTTCAAGGACATGTGGAACCTAATGGCGGGACTATATCGCGAGTACGGCCCTTCCAGGCTTCTGTGGGGCAGTGACTGGCCGCACCTGCAAGGAGCTGTGACCTACCGCCAGAGCAGCGTACCGATCCGCGAAGCACTACCGAACGCGTCCGAACACGACATAGACGCGCTCTTTACGAAGACCGCAGCATCTCTTTTCGGATTCAACCCCATTGAGATCGCGAAAAACGAGTAGGAGGAAGAACAGATGGAAGCACCGAAGATCCAGCCCATCGAGGAGCAGCCGTCACTTAGCGACCAAGTGTACGCTGCTCTGCGTGCGGCAATCCTATCGGGGGTGTTCGCACCCGGTGACCAAGTCCACGAGGGAGAAATCGCTAAGCAGCTAAACGTTTCCAAGACTCCCGTCCGCGAAGCGCTGTCCAGCCTTCGGGCAAAAGGGTTACTCGTTCCAAGCCCCAAGAGAGGCATCCTGGTCGCGGAGGTCGATGCGCGTAGCGTCCGAGAGCTTTACGAGGTACGGGCAGTACTCGAACCCAAGGCCATCCTGCTTTCGGTCCAGAGGACCGACAGCAAGAAGGTCGCGGCACAAGGACGCAAGCTATTGGACGAAGCTCAGCGCCACGGTAAGCGGCAAGATCTTAATGCCATGAGCCAATTCAATCGAGACTTCCACGAGCTGCTCTACGAGGGATGCGAAAACGCGAAGATGAAGCTCATCCTCAATGACATGCGCGACCAGCTCCAATTCGCTGCAATTTGGGGTTGGAAAGGGGTGACCTCGTCATGGGAATACGAGCGCACGGAGCACCTTGCAATCCTTGATGCCATAGCCAAGGGCGACGCTGAACGAGCGGCCGAATTGAGCAAGGAACATATTGAGCGCGCCGGCGCCAAAATCTTGAGCGTCCGTGGGCCGATAGATCCCGACAAACCAGGCGCCGCGCCTGGTGAGAAGTCGGCGAGGATATCACTGGCCGAAAGAGTCGGCTAAGGATACTCCCTTCAGATCCGATAGCCGGATAGTCACGGCGGCCCGGGAGTGATTTTACGCACCCCGGGGCACGCTCAAAAGGAGCGACCCAAGCTCCAGTGAATACAAAAAGCGACCCCGCTTTTCAAGGGCGCTTTCACCCGGCAATCGAACTTGACGCGATGTCTCACGCCCCCGTGCGGGGTGGAGTCAATTAAAACGTTGACATGCAACAACGAGCACGTTCTCTCAGTGATACTAGATAAGGGGTTCACCCACGCAATGAGAAATGACCCACATTTGGGGCAAGCAATGGCCCCAAGGGAATTGGCCGCCAAAGGGCAAATGAGTTCCGTCGGGGGTCAAATCACCTTCGTACAGTGGAGTCACAGGTGAACGATCGATCCACGCTTTGGGAAACCGGTACGGAGGCGGTCAGAGACACCTGCGGGAAGTCATTGAGTGTGGCGGCCGATCTTGAACGTGTCGGTAGAACGAAGCGAGCTGCAGCCCTTCGGAAGATCGCGGATGCCCTGGGCCGCCATCGCGCCGATATCGTGAGTAGCGCCGACGCGGAAACCGGCCTTGGTGAAACTCGTTTGAACGGCGAACTCACCCGCAC
>JAKAEN010000129.1 GCA_021818355.1 Actinomycetes bacterium
ATGCGCATCCCCTCCAGTCGGCCTACCAGGCCGATCTGGGTCAGGTAGGCAAAGTAGTCCTCGCCCAGATGGCGCGAGTCGGTGATGGTGCCCACCGTCTCCTCGGCCTCGCCGTCGAGAGCCTCAACTCCCGCCTCGATGGCCGCCTCGGCTTCTGGCGAGAGCTTGGTACCGGCCGGGCCGAGAATCTTGATCCCGTTGTCGAAGTAGGGATTGTGGGAGGCCGAGATGACCGCGCCGGGAAGACCCAGCCGCGAGCAGAGATAGGCGACTCCTGGAGAAGGGATAACTCCTACGTCGAGGACCGAGGCTCCCCGCGAGCAGAGGCCCGCGGCAAATGCCGCCTGCAGCATCGATCCCGACGCCCGCGTGTCGCGGCCCACCACGAAGGTGGAGCCGCTCACGGTCCTGGCCACGGACTGGCCGAGGCGAAGGGCGAACTCGACGCTCAGCTCGGAATTGGCCCGGCCCCGTACGCCGTCGGTGCCGAATTCCAGCACGCGATTACCGCTTGGAGTACTGCGGAGCCTTGCGGGCTTTCTTGAGGCCGTACTTCTTTGACTCCTTCTCCCGCGCGTCGCGGGTCAGAAGGCCGGCCTTCTTCAGAACGGTGCGAAGCTCGGGATCGAGCTCCACGATGGCACGGGCGAGGCCGAGACGCAGCGCGCCCGCCTGGCCGGCGACACCGCCGCCGTCGAGGGTGACATCCACGTCATAGCTGGTCTGCATCGAGGCGAGGCGCATGGGCTCAACGGCGTGCTGCCGCAGCGACGCGGCACCGAAGTACTCCTCGAAGGGGCGCTTGTTGACGAGGATCTGGCCGTTGCCGGGACGCAGGCGCACCCTGGCGACCGCCTCCTTGCGACGTCCGGTTGCTTGCACCAATGGCTTGGTCATGGAATCGACTCCCGGGATCTATCAGTTGGCGGCGCGGCGAGCGCCGGCGATCTCATACTCGACAGGCTGCTGGGCCGTGTGCGGGTGCACCGGGCCTGCGTATACCTTCAGCTTCTTGAACATGGCCCTGCCCAGACGGTTCTTGGGCAGCATGCCACGGATGGCCTTCTCGACCACGAATACGGGCTTGGTGTCCATCAGCTCGGTGTAGCTGGTCGACCGCAGTGCGCCCGGGTATCCGGAGTGGCGATAGGCGAACTTGCGCTCGGCCTTGTTGGAGGTGAGCACGATCTTGTCGGCGTTCACCACTATCACGTGGTCGCCGGTGTCCAGGTGCGGGGCGAAGAGTGGCTTGTGCTTGCCGCGAAGCAAACGGGCCGCCTCAGTGGCGAGACGCCCGAGGACCATGCCCTCGGCGTCGATCACGTACCACTTTCTCTCGATGTCGGCCGGCTTGGTGGAGTAGGTTCGCATGATCTCTCAAGTCTCAGGAATCGACAAATCTTCCGCCTCGGGGCCAAAAGCCCTCTAAGACGCAAAGGGTCAGTATAGTGGCCGGGTTCGTCCCGACCGCCAGGCTATGCCAGCGTGTAGCTCCAAAGCTCCCGGAAGCCCCCGTCGTCCAAGGCTCCGAGGTGCTGATACGGCTCTTTGTAGCCCACGCCTACCAGGTATAGCCCTTGCGGAGGGGCAAGGGTCACGCCCAGGGCGCGGTCCTGCGCGGCCAGCGCCTCGGCAAAGGAGGCAACGGGCTTATCGCCCACCGCCACCCGGCCCAAGTAGCCTACCAGCGACCTGACCATCTGATGGCAAAAGGCGTTCGCCTTGATCTCGAGAGCCCACAGGCCGGTGGCCACCGAGTAGAGCGAGACCTCCTCGACTCGACGGCGCAAAGAACCCCCAGACGGATCGCGCCGGCAAAACGTGGAGAAGTCGCGCTCCCCAAGCATGGCGGGAGCCGCTTCGGCGAGAGGCCCGGCCTGGAACTCCGGACCCAGGTGCCAGCAGAGGCGGCGGAGGTGAGGCACGTCCGCCTCACGGCTCGAGATCAGGTACCGATAACGCCGCCAGACCGCGGAGAAGCGGGCGTGGAACTCGTCGGGGGCCGCACGCACCTCGAGCACCGAAATCGAGGCGGGAGTTAGCGAGTCGAGCGACTTGCGGACCTTGGATAGATCGAACGAGTGCTCCTCCTCGAGGAACAACCCCACCACTTGAGCCAGTGCGTGCACACCGCGGTCGGTGCGCCCCGCGACCACAGTCCGGAATCCCTCGCCCACCACCGTGGTGAGAGCATCCTCCAGGGCCGCCTGCACGGTGGGCAGATCGCCGCGCTGCCGGGCGTAGCCCGCGAAGGCAGAGCCCTCGTAGGCGATGGTCAAAGCCAGGTTCTTGGCCTCGATCTGCTGGTAGGCGTGGGGCATTGGGCACCTCGTGGACCCGGCGACGCACAAGAATCTAGCGGTCGGCGCATTTTTGGATACAAAGAAAAAGGCGGCGGGTGACCCCGCCGCCTTCAGCTGTTCAAGCTCGGATCAGACCAGCTCGATGACCGCCATGGGCGCATTGTCGCCCAGGCGAGGGCCCTTCTTGAGGATCCGGGTGTAACCGCCGGGCCGCTCGGAATAGCGGGGGGCGATCTCGGTCACCAGCTTGTGGGTCATGTCCTCGTCACGCAGATAGCCGAGGATGAGTCGGTAGCTGTTGAGGTCGCCGCGCTTGGCCTTGGTGATCAGCTTCTCCGCGATGGGGCGGAGAGCCTTGGCCTTGGCCTCGGTCGTGGTTATCGACTCTGCCGCGAAGAGGGACGCGGCAAGATTGGCGAGAATGGCGCGCTGGTGCTTTGCGTCCCCACCGAAGCGCTGCCCCTTTTTGGGTCTGGCAGGCATATCAGTCTCTCTTCCTAAGTTGCAGGCCGCGCTCGGTCAGCTTGCCGACCACCTCGTCCAAGGACTTCTGTCCGAAGTTGGTGATGGCGAGCAGGTCGTCGGCCGACCGGGAAAGCAGCTCCCCGATGGTGTTGATCTGGGCCCTCTTCAGGCAGTTGCGCGGACGCTCGGTCAGCTCCAGGTCCTCGATGGGAAGGTCGAGGTCAGGCGAGCGAACCTCGATGGTCGCGGTCTCGGTGAGGGCAAGCCCCTGAGGCTGGTCGCTCATCTCGGCGATCAGCGTGGCAAGGCCGCGCAGGGTCTCACCCGCGGAGGCGAGTGCCTCCCGGGGCGAGATCGAGCCGTCGGTCTCGATATCGAGGGTGAGACGGTCGTAGTCGCGCGACTGCTCGCCGGCCGTTGCCTCCACGTTGATGGAGACCCGGCGGATGGGAGCGAAGATCGCGTCCACCGGAATGCGGCCGATGACGCCCGAGGAGCGGCTCGAGTCCGCGCCCTGGTACCCCTTGCCCTTCTCAACCACCGCATCCAGGGCGAGGCGCCCCTTGTCGGAAAGAGTGGCGATCTGGAGGTCGGGGTTGATCACCTCGATATCCGCGGTCACCTGAAAGTCGCCTGCGCGCACGACGCCGGGACCGCGCACGTCGAGGCGAATCTCGACGGGCTCGTCCGACTCCGAACGGAAGACGACGTCCTTCAGGTTGAGGATTATCTCCGTGACATCCTCTTTGATGCCCGGGAGCGTTGTGAATTCATGGAGGGCGTCGTCGAAACGCACCTCGGTGATGGCGGCTCCGGGAATGGATGACAGCAGGATCCTGCGCAGAGCATTTCCCAGCGTATGCCCAAAGCCCGGCTCAAGCGGGCCGATGGCAAACTTCTGGCGCCCGGCGATCTCCTCCCCCACCTCTTCAACGGAAGGCCTCTGGATAAAGAGCATCCTCTCTCCTTTTGTCTCTGGTGGCGGGTTACTTCGAGTAAAGCTCGACGATCAGCTGCTCGCGGACGTCGGTGTCGATCTGCTCACGCATGGGGAGGTTGACCACGTCGACCTCGAAGGTGCCGGCGGTGTTGTCCAGCCAGCCCGGGAGCGTGCGGCGGTTTACGCGCACGTTCTCCTCGATGACGGCCATGGCGCGGGCGCGCTCGATGAGCACGACCTTGTCACCGCGGCGCACGCGGAAGGAGGGAATGGTCACCCGGCGCCCGTTGACGGTCACGAAGCCGTGACGCACGAACTGCCTGGCCTGGGAGCGTGACACGCCCCATCCAGCCCGGAAGACGACGTTGTCCAGGCGGAGCTCGAGCATACGGAGCAGGTTCTCGCCGGTGATCCCGTCCTGACGGGACGCCTCCTCGAAGACGTTGCGGAACTGCTTCTCGAGCACGCCGTAGATACGACGGGCCTTCTGCTTCTCGCGAAGCTGGGTCAAGTACTCCGAACCCTGACGAGTGCGGTCACGCCCGTGCTCCCCAGGGGGGAAGGGGCGGCGCTCCATCGGGCAGCGGTTGGATTCACACTTGGAGCCCTTTAGGAATAGCTTGGTGCGCTCTCTGCGGCAGAGGCGGCACACAGGGCCTGTGTAGCGAGCCAAAGTCAGTCTCCTTGGAAAAACTCAGACGCGACGGCGCTTCTTGGGGCGGCAGCCGTTGTGGGGGGTGGGGGTCACGTCACGGACAGAAACGATCTCGATGCCGGCGTTGGCGATGGCGCGGTGCGCGGTGTCGCGCCCCGAGCCCGGGCCCTTCAGCAGGACGTCGACACGGCGGACGCCGTGCTCGGCGGCACGCTTCGCAGCCGCCTCGGCGGCCAGCTGGGCCGCGAAGGGAGTGGACTTGCGGGAACCCTTGAAGCCCACGTTGCCCGCGGAGCCCCAGGAGATCACGTTCCCGTCGGGATCGGTGATCGAAACGATCGTGTTGTTGAATGAGGAGTGGATGTGGGCTACGCCATGAGCGATATTCTTCCGCTCCTTCTTGCGAACCCGCCTTCCACCTGGCTTCGGCTTTGCCATCGACGCTCCTTTGAATTCTTAGTTAAGGCGAGTGCAGCGCACTCGCGAAGGCCCGCCCTTAGCGGGGCGCTACTAGCGCTTGACCTTCTTCTTCCCGGCGACGGTCTTCTTCGGACCCTTGCGGGTGCGGGCATTGGTGTGGGTGCGCTGACCCCGGACCGGAAGCCCCTTGCGATGCCGGAGACCCTGATAGCAGCCGATCTCCTGCTTGCGCTTGATGTCCTGGGCAATCTCGCGGCGCAGATCGCCCTCGACCTTGTGATTGGCGTCGATGTAGGTGCGCAGCCTGGCGACCTCTTCGTCGGTCAGATCGCGGACCCTGGTGTTGGGGTCCACGCCGGTCGCCGCACAGATTTGCTGCGAGGTGGTCAGTCCAATCCCGTAGATGTAGGTCAGAGAGATCTCCAGCCTCTTCTCGCGGGGAATGTCTACTCCGGATATACGTGCCATTCGCCTATCCCTGCCGTTGCTTGTGTCGTGGGTTCTCGCAGATGACCAGCACCCGTCCGTGGCGGCGGATCACCTTGCACTTCTCGCAAATTGTCTTGACGCTAGGTCTTACCTTCATTGCAACTCTCTTGATTCCGGACGGCCTCCTAGGGCCGCCTATGGCCGGAGGGACAGACGTCCCTTCGGCGGCTTCTGCCTTGGCAGTGTTTACTTGTACCGGTAGGTGATCCGGCCGCGATTCAGGTCGTAAGGAGTGAGCTCAATCTGAACACGATCGCCAGGCAGGATGCGGATGCGGTGCATCCTCATCTTTCCCGAGCTGTGGGCCAGCACCTTGTGGCCGTTCTCGAGTTCGACTCGGAACATTGCATTGGGGAGGGGCTCGATGACGGTTCCCTCCAGCACGATCGCATCCTCTTTTGGCTTTGTCAGATCCGGCTCCTTGGACTTACAACCAGTTTCGCGCTCCGACCCTCTTCAGGGCGGCTAAGCCTAGGCCACGACTGAACCTAAACTTTCGCACAGAGCGTCAAGTCTATATGCTTCAACACGCCAAGCTGCAACTTCGTTCCTGGCCCAAGTCAGCCGTCAGTCGTCGGCGGTGAGGACCTCCGGGCCATCCGGCGTGATTGCGATGGTCTCCTCGAAATGGGCCGAGAGAGACCCGTCCTGAGTCACCACGCTCCAGCCGTCGTCGAGCATCCTGGTCTCCGGCCCTCCGAGATTCACCATCGGCTCGACCGCGAAGACGTTGCCCGACTTGAGCCTCGGACCCGGGCTACCGGGCCAGTAGTTGGGGACATTGGGCGGCTCGTGCATCGCCGTTCCGATCCCGTGCCCGACGTACTCGCGTACCACCGACATGCCCGCGGCTTCCACCACCTGCTGGACCGCCCGCCCGATGTCGTGGAGGTGGTTGCCTTCCTCCATCTCGGCGATGCCGGCCCAAAGGCTCCGCTTGGTCACCTCCAGGAGGCGCTCCGCCTCCTTGGAGATCCTTCCCACGCCGATGGTGTAGGCCGAGTCCCCGTGGTATCCCTGCCAGATGGCTCCGCAGTCGATGGAGATGACATCGCCTTCTTTCAGGCGGTAATGGCCGGGGATGCCGTGGACGATCATCGAGTTGGGCGAAGTGCAGATCACCGCAGGGAAGCCGTGGTAGTTGAGGAAATTCGACCGTGCGCCTCTCCTGTCGATGACCTCGCGGGCCACCTTGTCCAGGTCGGCGGTGGTTATGCCCTCGCGCACCGCCTCACGGGTGCGCGCCTTTATCTCGGCAACGATTCTGCCCGCCTTGCGCATCTTGTCGAGTTCGGCCGCGGACCGGCGCACGGTCGCGTTCCACTTCAGGGGCTGCACCATCGAATAGGCCTCCTAGAAACGCTCCACCGTGGCCAGGATCTCCTCGAAGACGGCATCGAAGTCGCCCTCTCCCGAGACCGTGACGAAGCGTCCCTTGGCCTCGTACCAGGCGATCAGCGGCGCGGTGGCCTCTTCGTAAATGGCGAGCCTGCGGCTGATCGCCTCAGGGGTGTCATCGGCGCGCTGAACCACCTCGCCGCCACAGTCGTCGCAAGTCCAATCGGAGGCGGGAGGATGGTGCACGGAGTAGGTGCGTCCGCATCCCGTGCAAACGCGCCGCGAGGAGAGACGGTCCATGACCACCTCGGTGGAGACGTCCAGATTGATTACCAGCTTGATGCCCTCCGGCTCGAGCATCGCGTCCAGCGCCTCGGCCTGAGCGAGATTGCGGGGGAAGCCATCCAGCACGAAGCCGTCCTCCTGGCAGTCGCTGCGAGAAAGACGCTCTTCAACCGCGCCGAGGATCACGCTGTCGGGCACCAGCTCGCCCCGCTCCATGTAGCCCTGGGCGAGCTTGCCGAACTCTGTGCCCTCGCGGGCGGCGGCACGCAGCATGTCTCCAGTGGAGATGTGGGCGATGCCCAGGGTGGCCGCAAGCTTGGAGGACTGGGTCCCCTTGCCGGCCCCCTGCTTGCCGAGCATGACGATGCGGTATGGCTTGTTCAATGTACATCCCCTTGTCCGCGCCTGGCCGGCGCAGAAGGTCTACTTGAGGAACCCCTGATAGTTGCGCATTGAGAGCTGCGAGTCGATCTGCTTCATCGTCTCCAGGCTCACGCCGACGGCGATGAGCAGCGTGATTCCGGCGAACGGGTACCCGGTCACGTGCCAGAGCGCCAGGACCACGGCCGGAAGCACCGCCACGAGCGCCAGGAAGAGCGACCCGGGCAGAGTGATGCGGTTCAGGATCTTGGAGAGGTAGCGCTCGGTCGGAGGACCCGGGCGTATACCGGGGATGAAGCCGCTCTGCTTGCGGATGATGTCGGCCTGCTGGTACGGGTCGAAGGCGACCTGCACATAGAAGAAGGTGAACATGATGATCAGCACGCCGTAGATCACGATGTAGTAGAAGCTGGTCGGAGAGACCAGGTGATTGTTGACAAAGGTCCGGAAGGACTGCCAGGGGATGACGTTGGAGAGCAGCACCGGGAAGTAAAGGATAGAGGAGGCGAAGATGATCGGGATGACTCCCGCCTGATTGACCTTGAGCGGGATATGGGTGCTCTCGCCGCCATACATCTTGCGCCCCACCACCCTCTTGGCGAAGGTGACCGGGATGCGCCGCTGACCTTGCTCGAAGGCGACGATGGCAACCATGATCGCCAAGGCGAGAAGCACGATCACCGTGAACTTGAAGGCCCCTGCCTGGGCAAGGATGGCATGGCCCCCGGTCGGGATTCCCGCCACGACGTTGGCGAAGATGATGATCGACATGCCCTGCCCGATGCCGCGCTGGGTGATGAGCTCCCCCAGCCACATGACCATGGCCGTCCCTGCGGTGAAGGTCAGTACGATCAAGCCGACCCGGGCCACCGTGAAGTGGGGGATCAGGTCTACGGCCTGCCCGTTGGGCAGCAGGCCCG
>JAKAEN010000130.1 GCA_021818355.1 Actinomycetes bacterium
ACGGCGACCGCGCCATTGGCGATCCAGGCCCGGGCGCCCTTGGTGAAGCCCTGGGCCGCCCAGAGCAGGTAGGGATCCCCGGCGCAGGCCTCGGCCAGGCTGGGGATGTCGGCGAGCTCCTCGGCCACGGTCCTCAGACCAGCGGCCAGGGGTAGGGACGCATGTCGGGATCGAGGGAAGGGAGCTTCCGCTTGCGCACCAGGAAACGGGAACGCGCCCGGAAGGCTTCGATCTCCGCCTCGTCCAACAGCCCCTCGAAGACGGATTCAGCCTCTGAGGCCACCCGCTCCACCGCCCCCAGCTCCTCCTCGCTCAGCGCCTTGCCGCCGAACTCCCAGATGACCGTGCGTAGCTTGGGGTCGGTGTGGAAGGTTAGGCCGTTGTCGATGCCCCAGATGTGGCCATAGGTGTCGATCACCACGTGGCCGGACTTTCGGTCAGTGTTGTTGGCGATCAGATCGAAGGCGGCCAGGCGGATGAAGTGCCCGGCAAGCTCGGGCCGGTCCGCCAGGGAGAAATAGTGCTCGGAGAAGTCCGCGTCGATGAAGAGCTGGAACGACCCTTCGCCATAGGGCGCCTCCATGCGCAGGATGGTGGGCGGGATGAGCTCCCATCCCAGGGCTTCGGAGAGCATCCAGGCGGCCACCTCGCGCCGGTGCAGCCCGGGCGGGAAGTCCCACAGGGGCCTCTCCCCGCGGGCGGGCTTATAGATTGCGGCGCACTCGAACTCGTCGAGGGTGAGCTTGGCGTACAGGGTGGCGTTGGAGCTGTCGGGCATGCGCCCGACAACCTCGATCTCGCCGCGGCTGAGCAGCTCTACGGCTTGGGAGCGCGATAGCCGTTCGTTCGCGGACACGGATGTCCCTCCGGTTCGATCGGGAAGCCGCAGAGAGGGCAGGTGGGCCTGCCGGACTCGATCAGCTCGGTTCCCTGGATGGCCAGCGTGCCGGCCAGCTCCTTGGTGATCTCCACCGTAACCTTGGAGGCCAGCTCCTCGTCCTCGGCCAGCTCGGTCAAGGTGAGGGTGACCGAGTCCTCCACCTCCGAGTAGGCCACGGCTATCTCGCCGACCACGAAGAGCGGCTCCAGCGGCGGGACCACCGGTGCGGCTTTGGGCAGGTGACCCAGCTTGTCCAAGTCGCCCAGGATGAGAGCGATGTAGCGAACCAGTCCGGCTACTTGGGCCTTCTCCAGCTTCAGGGTGATGGCATCCAGGGTGGTTCGTATCTGGATCACGAAGACGCGATTGCCGGGCTCGCCGATCGCGCCCAGAGCCACCGCTTCGGGCGACTCGAAGTTCATCTCTAGGGACAAGTCAGGAGACCTTCAGGTTCGGCTTTGGGGTGGAGTTGACAAACAAAGCGTAGTTGGCGCCATCGGTGATGGAGATGCCGGTCATGCCGGCGGTGGAGATGATGATGCGCTGGAAGGAGTCGAGGTGCATCCCGAGGCAGTGTGCCACCAGGGCCTTGATGGGGTCGGCGTGCGAGAAGGCGACCACGGTCTCGCCCCGGTGATTGGCGTGCACCCATTCCAGGAAGTCGATCATGCGCGCGCTCATGGAGCGGAACGACTCCCCCTCGGGGAAGGTGAACTTGGAGGGAGACTGCTGGATGACGCGCCACTCCGGAAGCTTTGAGAGCTCGTCCAGCTTCCGCCCGGTCCAGGAGCCGAAGTCGCACTCGTAGAGGCGCTCGTCAACCGTCGGCACCATTTGGCGCGCCGCGCCCAGAGGGGCGGCGGTCTCCATGGCCCTCTCCAGGGGAGAGGAGTAGATGGCCGCGATCTTTTCGATTGAGCCGAGAGCCTTGGCGACCTCCTCGGCCTGGCCACGCCCTTCCTCGGCGAGAAGAAGGCCGTGCGCCCGGCCGGGCAGCACCTGCCCGGTGGTGGAGGTCTTGCCGTGACGCACCAGGATCAGCCTGGTGGCGACCGGCTCCTGGCTCTCGGGAGTGGACTTGTCGGCGTCCTCGGCCATGCGCACTCCTTCGCAATAAGGCCTTCCCCCGGGGCTCATGCTCCCGGGGGAAGGGTCGGAACCTGTTGCGAGGCCCGCCCCGGGGGCCGGACCTCGTTCAAGGGCAAAGATTAGTTGAGCCGCTCCACGATCATGGCCATGCCCTGCCCGCCCCCGACACACATGGTCTCGAGCCCGATGGTCTTGTCCATGGTGGTGAGGTCGTTGAGAAGGGTGGTCATGATGCGCGCCCCGGTCATGCCAAAGGGGTGGCCGAGAGCAATCGCACCACCATGGGGGTTCAGCTGGTCCTCGATGGAGATTCCCAGTTCCCGGCAGACCGGGATCACCTGGGCGGCGAAGGCCTCGTTCAGCTCAACCACGTCGATGTCGCCGATGGACATCTTGGCCAGGCTGAGCACCTTGCGCACCGCTTCGATCGGCCCGACCCCCATGATCTCGGGAGCGAGACCCGTCACCGCCGAGGCGATGATGCGGGCGATTGGCTTGAGGCCCAGGGCCTCGGCCTTGGAGCGGGACATTACCAGCACCGCCGCCGCGCCGTCGTTGAGCGGGCAGGCGTTCCCGGCCGTCACCTTGCCGTCCTCCTTGAAGGCGGGCTTCAGCTCGGCCAGGCGCTCCAGGGTGGTTCCCGCCCGCGGACCGTCGTCCTTGGAGACAACGGTTCCGTCCGGGAGGATCACCGGTGTGATCTCACGCTCGAAGAAGCCGTTGGCCTGAGCCTCGACCGCGCGGTCCTGGGAGAGCTTGGCGAAGGCGTCCATGTCCTCCCGGGAGACGTCGTACTGTTCGGCGACGTTCTCAGCGGTCATGCCCATGGCAATGTACATCTCGTTGATGAAGTCCGGCCTCGCGTGGTCGGTGAAACGGGGGTTGAGGTCCTCGGCGCGGAAGCCCACGCCCATGGTGCGGGACACGCTCTCCACGCCGCCCGCCACGAAGGCGCTGCCCTCGCCGACCGCGATGGCGTGGAAGGCCATGCGGATCGACTGCAGCGAGGAGGCGCAAAAGCGGTTCACGGTGGTGCCGGGGACCGTGTCGGGCAGCCCGGCCAGGGCGGCCACGTTGCGGCCCAGGTTGAAGGACTGTTCGCCCACGTGGTTGGCGGCGCCGATGATGACGTCATCGATCTCGGCCCTGTCCAGTGCCGGCGCCTTCTTCAGCAATTCGTCGACGATGAATCCTGCCAGGTCATCGGCACGATAGTTGACCAGTGAACCCTTGTACGCGCGACCGATCGGGGTGCGCGCGGTGGCAACAATTACGGCTTCTTCCATCTCTTGGCTGTCCGATCTGATCGGTTCGGGGGCCGCCGTCGGCCCCGCCTTCTCCGACCTATGTTACCACTGGGAAAC
Source organism: Actinomycetes bacterium (assembly GCA_021818355.1). GTDB lineage: Bacteria > Actinomycetota > Acidimicrobiia > Acidimicrobiales > Acidimicrobiaceae > Acidithrix. The sequence continues at coordinate 3,334 of JAKAEN010000130.1, forward strand.
AAATCGGCACAGTGGAAAGACCGGCCTCGCTCAGCCGTAGAGCTGGCGGTCGAGACGCGCCGCGGCGCGCTCCTCGGCCTTGGCCCATTGCAGGAAGATCACGCCTAAAGCGGCCAGCGTGAAGATCTCTCCGAAGGCCCAGAGCACCGAGCCGCCCATGTGCGTATCGGCGAGGGTGTGCGCTGCCGGGTCGATCGAGGTGTGCATCTGCATGATGGCGATCCCCAGGAAGGAGCCGAAGGGGATCCCGGAGAGCAGGTAGGCAAGCTTGGCCGGGAAGCCCATCTTGTGCGGCAGCGGGTCGACCGCTATCAGGGCTCCCCAAAAGAAGAAGCCGGCTATCAGGAAGTGCAGGTGGGTGTAGTCGTGGAAGAGGGGGTGCTCGATTGAGAGCTTGTAGACGGGGGTCAGGAAGTAGACGTACATGGTCACCCAGTTCATCAGCCAGGCGATGACGGGCAAGGTGAGGAAGCGCAGGTAGCGCGAGTGCAGGAACTTGATCGCCAGCGTCTGGGTGCGGCGGTTTGCCGCCTGCAGGAGCAGCGTCATCGATCCCGAGAGGGCCAGCAGGATGGGCGCCGCGTTCATGAGCATCAGGTGTTGGATGACGTGCACAGTGAAGTTCGAGTCGTCGTAGCTGGCGAAGCCGCTCCCGGTGGCGATGAAGACGACGGCGTCCCCGGCCAGGAACGCGACCGTGCGTGCCACCGGCCAGCTGCGCCCTTTGCGCTTCAGGCGTGAGACCCCCACCAGATACGCGATCGCCAGTGCCAGTTCGATGGCGTCGGCGAGGAGCGTGAGCCAGTCTGTGGGAAAGCCGAGGAGCAGGGTGTGGAGCCTTACCGGCGGGGAGAGGACATCGGCGGCCAAGTGCATCGCCTCCAGCCTAATGGCGGTTCCAAAAGCGCGATGAAACGGCTATTCCGGGCCCTTGTGGAGGTCGGCGCTAGCCGAGCCCGGCCGCGATGCGGGCGGCGTGGCCCTTGGCCTTCACGCCGGTGAAGGCCTGCTCGACCTTCCCGTCGGGGCCGATCACGAAGGTGGAGCGGATGACGCCGATCACCGTCTTGCCGTAGTTCTGCTTCTCGCCGTAGGCCCCGTAGGCGCTCATCACCGCGTGGTCCGGATCGGAGAGCAGCGGGAAGGGAAGCGAGTACTCGCGCGCGAAGTCGGCGTGCTTGGCGGGCGGATCGGCCGAAACGCCGATCACAGCGTCAGCCTTCAAGGAGCGGGCCTCGATAAGATCCCGGAAATCGCATGCCTCGGTGGTGCAGCCGGGGGTGAAATCCTTGGGGTAGAAATATAGGACCACCCGCTTGCCGGCGTAGTCGGAGAGGCTGACCTCCTCGCCGTTCTGATCCCTCAAGGTGAAGCCGGGAGCCACGTCCCCGGGCTTTGGCGCCTCGGCCATTGCCTTCCTCCTGCTCATATCCCTCTTTTGCCCAAGGCTAGCCCACAACCACGCTGGGTAGTCTGGAAAGCTCCGGCCGCGTTCGCCGGCCCCGGGTGAGAAACAAATCCGCCTCCGGGGCTGTTGGCCTGTTTGCCGCGAAGCCCAGAGATTGAGGTGCACGATATGGAACCGATGGAACTTGCAGCCCCTTCGCGCGTCCTAGTGGTGGTGGCGCACCCGGACGACGCCGATTTCGGCGCCGGCGGGACGATAGCCAAGTGGATCTCCGAGGGAGTCGAGGTGCACTACTGCCTGGCCACGAGCGGCGACAGGGGCGGCTTCGACCTCGAGGTGCCCCGGTCGGAGATGCCGGCCATACGCGAGCGCGAGCAGACCGCCGCCGCCGAGGTCTACGGCGTCTCCTCCATCGAGTTCCTGCGCTACGGCGATGGGTTGGTGGAGGTCAGCCACGAGCTGCGTCGCGACATCTCGCGCGTGATCCGTCGAGTCCAGCCCGACACGCTGGTTTGCCAGTCGCCCGAGAGGAATTGGGACCGGATCGGGGCCTCCCATCCCGACCACATGAACACCGGCGAGGCGGCGCTCAGGGCCGTCTATCCCGACGCGCGCAACCCCTTTGCATACCCGGAGCTGATGGCCGAGGGCTTCGAGCCCCACGTGGTGCCTCAGGTCCTCTTGATGGCCTCTCCGCAGTACAACTACGTGAGCGACGTGACCGACCACTTCGACAAGAAGATCGCGGCCCTTCTCGAGCACAAGAGCCAGCTTCCCAACCCTGACGAACTGCCGGTCTTCGTCCGCGGATGGGCGTCCGCCTCCGCCGAGCGCGCCGGCCTGCCCGAAGGGCGACTGGCTGAGCTCTTCAGGATCGTCAAGACCGCCTGAGCCAATGAAGCCTGGTCAGGGAAAGTGAGCCGGCCGCTCGCCGGCCGGTCCCTCGGCTCCTCCTTGACTGCCGGCTCGGGGCTGGCCACATTGGCGGCGATTCCGGGCTTCCGCTTCCAGTGCGGCATGAACCGGAGTCCGAGTCGAAACCGTTCCCCGGTCGTGGCCGGTGAAGACAGCCGCCCGTCAGAGGCTTGACTCGAACTGGGCCTCAACCGGCGTGGTCGGGCAGGGTGCGGATGTCCAGCCCCGCCTCCGCCGAACTATGCCTCCGGCCAGTGAGGCTCGTGGGAGGCACCTCGCGGGCATTCCAGGCAAGCTCTTCCCACCAGCCTGCGCAAATGTCCCTGATAGCATGGGTTCGTGTCCCGCCCGGCGTCTCCTCCCTGTAGCGGCTTCCATCTCAGCTTCACCCGCAGTGCCTGGGGTGGGCAATGAGCCTCCTGGTGCCGGTGCGTCCGGCGATGCTTACGTGGGCTCGGCAGCGATCGCGGCAGGATGCTGATGAGTTGATCCGGAGGTTTCCGGATCTCCCGGCTTGGGAAGCCGGGACAAAGCAACCGACATTGAAGCAGTTGGAGAAGTTTGCACAGGCGACGCACTTGCCGGTCGGCTATCTGTTTCTGCTTGAGCCTCCCGACGAAACGATCCCGATACCCGACTTTCGAACCATAGGCGACATCGCGCTCGGTCACGCGGGTCCCGATCTGCTTGACACCATCTACCAATGCCAGCAACGTCAGGAATGGTATCGGGACTACGCCCGCCTTCACCGTGAACCCCCCGTCCCCTTCGTAGGCACATTTGCTGTTGGGTCTGACGTCGTCGGAGCCGCCGCGCGGATGCGCGAGATGCTGGAGTTCAGCCCTGATCAGCGAGGGAATAGTTGGAGCGACGCACTTCGTCGGCTCGTTGACGAAGCTGACCGCAACGGCGTATTGGTCATGGTCAGCGGGATCGTAGGGAGCAACACGCACCGTAGGTTGGACCCCGACGAGTTCCGCGGCTTCGCGATTACAGATGATCTTGCACCCCTGATCTTTGTCAACGGCGCCGACACGAAGGCGGCGCAGATCTTCACGCTCGCGCATGAACTGGCACACATCTGGATCGGGGAATCAGCGGTTTCGGATGTTGATATGGCATCCACGCCGGCGAACGTCACTGAGCGTTGGTGCAACCAGGTGGCCGCCGAGTTCCTCGTGCCCGGGTCCGCCATTCGGAACCTCCGGCTTGATCGGAATCATCTGACCGGTGAGCTGGAGTCGCTCGCCAGAAGGTTCAAGGTCAGCACATTGGTCGTGCTCCGGCGGCTCTTCGATGCGGACTACTTCACGGCATCGGAGTATCGGTCGGTATTCTCGGCCGAGTTGAGTCGAATCCGGAGGGTGATGGAAGACCGCGGTGGCGGCACCGGCGGCAATTTCTACAACACTCAGCCTGTTCGCGTCAGCAAGCGGTTCGCCCGTGCTCTCATCGTGAGCACCCTCGAGGGGCAGACCCTCCATCGTGACGCCTTCCAAATGCTGGGCCTGAAGAAAGTGTCCACCTTCAACGAGTTGGCAGCAAGGCTCGGAGGTGCCTGATGCGGTACCTGCTCGATGCGAACGTCTTCATTCAGGCGAAGAACCTTCATTACAGCTTCGACTTCTGTCCGGCCTTCTGGCAATGGATCGATAAAGAGCACGTCAACGGCAAGGTCTATTCGATCGATAAGGTCAGAGACGAGCTGATCGGTGGAGACGATGCGTTGGCTGAGTGGGCGAAAAGGCGGGGCATAGACTTTTTCTTGCCCCCCGACAATCAAGTTCTTCCAAGCTTCGCCGCCCTCAGCACCTGGGCCGGGAGCGGCGACTACGAGCCCGGAGCTGTCAGCCAGTTTCTTCAGATTGCCGACTATTACCTTGTAGCTCAGGCCCAAGCCCATGGCTTCGCTGTCGTCACGCACGAGGTTGCTGCGAACTCCGTCAAGCGGATCAAGATTCCGAATGCCTGCGTTGCTATGGGAGTCAAGTTTCTCAGTCCCTACGAGATGCTTCGTACTGAAGGGGCCAGGTTCGTGCTGGGCGCTGCGGGATGAACTATTGGTTTTCGAGCGCGGACAAAAGTGCTCTCGCGCCACAACTCCAGATTGCGTCCCATGAGGTGGTGGGGTTTTGCTTCGGCTACCCCCCGGTGATGCCGGCTCCAGCTCACCGGTAGCCAGCACGGCTTCCATCATCGCAGAGTTTCGCGACGCCGCCCCTGCGGCCGAGCGTATGTCCTGCCAGGGCCCCGCAAGCTATTGGCGTCCTTGCCTGCCAGGTGTGGATGGCATTTCGAGTTGGCGGCCGCCGAACTTGCCGGGGGTCCCTATCGCCTTGTCAAGCCGCTGCGGGGAGAATTATCGATGCACGGGGTGTAGAAGGTACCAGTATGGAGCTTGGCATGGATCACGTCGCAGCATCGCCGTTGGCCGAGGACCACTC
>JAKAEN010000131.1 GCA_021818355.1 Actinomycetes bacterium
AACTCGGTGAGGCGGAGATCCCGGACGTCCACTCCGTCGAGAAGCACCTGTCCTTCGTCGGGGTCGTACAGACGCGAGATGAGTGAGGCGATGGTGCTTTTGCCCGCTCCGGACGGGCCGACCAGTGCGGTCATCGTGCCTGCAGGAACCCGGAAGTCGACCCCGTGCAGCACGCGGGGCTGCTCGCCCGCCTCGACTGCGCCGGACGCGAAGGGCGTGTCGACCGATGGGTATGCGAAGGCGACGTCCTTGAACTCGATCTCGCCCTTTGGATCCGCGATGCTTACCGGCTCGGCAGGATCCACGACCGTGGCTTTGACGGCCAGGACCTCGGTGACGCGGTCGAAGGAGACGAGAGCCTGGCTCAGGTTCACCCTGGAGGAGGCCAGATCGGTGATGGGGCTGTAAAGGCGGGAGGCGTACTGCGCCAGGGCGACCAGGGTCCCGATGTTCATGGCGCCTTTGATGGCCAGCCTGCCTCCGATCAGGTAGACCGCCACCGCGCCGAGCCCACCCAACAGTCCGAGCAGTCCGTAGTAGAGCCTTCCACCCAGGGCCAGGGCAATGCCGGCGTCACGAACCTTGCCCGCCTGTGCCCGGTAGCTCTTCTCCTCCGCCGCCGGATTGCCGAATAGCTTCACCAGCATCGCTCCCGAGACGTTGAAACGCTCGGTGGCAAAGCTGGACATGGAGGCGTTCGCGACCATCTGAGCTCGGGCAAGGGGGGCGAGCCGCCGGCCAAGGGTCCGGTCCGCCACGATCAGGATCGGGATTATCACGAGCGCCAGGAGGGTGACCGAAAGCGATAGCTTCACCATCACCGCCAACGTCAGGACCAGGGTGAGAACATCCGATACCGCACTCGAGGCCGTCGATACCGATTGCTGGGCCCCCAGCACGTCGGAGTTGAGGCGCGAGAGAATCGCTCCGGTCTGGCTCTTGGTGTAAAAGGCGATCGGCAGGCGTTGGAGGTGGGCAAAGAGCGCAGAGCGGAGATCGAAGATTATCCCCTCCCCGATGCGCGAGCCGATCCAGCGGGAGACCACTCCGAGCCCGGTGGTGGCGACGTTGAGGGCGACCGCGAGGATCACCAAGACGTAGAGGAGGCCGAAGGAGTGCTCCGGTATGGCGTTGTCGAGGATCGCCCTGAGAACCAGAGGAGGAGCCAGCCCGACTATGGCGGTTAGGGCGATGATGCCTACGTAAACGGCAAGCCCGCCTCGATAGTTGGCGGTGAATGCCCAGGCCCGCCTCAGCGACTCGCGGCTGATTCCCGCCTTGGCAGCGTCATCGCCACCCGCTGCGGCATAGCGCGCATATCTCATGTACTGCAATGTGACCGTCCTGTTGGCTTCTCATTATCCAACGCCGGGGCTGCGTATTCATGCCGTACCGCGCTACCGGCGTCCCCGGCCATCACTCCGCCGGCGCAAGGGAAGGGCGCCTCGCACTCCGGGCGGCTCGGGGTTGGGTGCCGGGTGCGTGGACGCTCCGATTGGAGCCGGCACTTCCTGCGCCTCGTCCGTCAATCTATGAGAAACGACAGGGCGGCCGCACCGCGTAGACGAGCCTGAGGGTTGACGCCGGTCCAACCGGCGTGTGACTCATCCAGCAGAGGGCGAAGGCGGCACAGGTGGTGACGATCTCTCTTCACGACCCGCTCAGCCGTGCCGAAAGGATCGGCGATGATGCTGAGCAGGAATGCGGCGTCCTGCCAGTCGCGGTCGGCGTTCTCGCGCAGAGGGATCGATGTGGCCGCCGCCTTGAGAACCAGTGCACCCAGAATGTCCGGGCACTTTACCGAGCCCCTCCGCTCGTTGCCGTCACGGGAATCGCTGATCAATATATCGACCGGCCTTGACCGGGCGAATGCCTGTAGCGCACCCGGGGCTTGGACCGTGCGAGCAGGCGGGATCGTCGTGAGCCTGGCGCGTTCGCCGACGCCGGCTGGAGCAAGAACGTCGATAACCACGTTCCCTTGGCCGCCGACGGCGGCCTTCACGAAGCGATGACCGATTTGATCTCGGTTGATGCCTTCGAGGTCGAATCCCCTCGCTTCAAGCCACGCCGACAACCAGCGAGTGCCATCAGGGCGCACTCTTACGTTGACGACGATGTCCATGTCCTGGGATGGACGCACGGAGTCCTCGCCATGCTCCAGGGCAAGCAGCAAGATCATCTGGCCTCCGACGAGGATCCATGAGTCCGGACTCTCCTCGGCCAGATCGAACAGTGTCGCCCAAGCTTGCGCGGCGGCAGGGGCCAGCCGGCGGAGTTCGATGGTCAATGCCGGCTCGCGGCGAGGCCGGCCTCGGCTATGGCCGACTCAAGCAGGTCCGCTGCAAGGCGTCTTTGACGGGCGTCGGGCGATGCAACCAGGTCCACTAGCGCAACGGCGGCCGGAACGACCGCTCCCGGGGCAAGATTGAGTTGCCCGGCGATGGCGGTCGGGATGATCATCAGCTGAACCGACCCGCTGAACTCCTGCCGCCCGCGGTAGTCGTGCAAGACGTCTGCCGCGTCCGCTTCGCTTACGTAGAAAACATGTTCAGAGGCGGTTGCCCGGGCGGATCCCAGACCGGCTGCTTCGAAGGCCGACTCCCCGCCAGGGTGGAGGCGTGGATCCTTGGCGAGGCGCGGTATCACCCCGGGGTGAACCCACACCCGCTGAGCACGCGCCCGCCGCCGGAGCCAATACGCCCAGGTGGCCGTGGCTGGTGCTTCGGCGAGGAGGCGGCGTAGCCGGTGTCTCGCCCGCCGGTCGGCCGACCGCTGGCCGAGGAGGCCCGAGTCCGAACTCGCACAGGGCTGCAGCCCGCAATCGACGAAGGTGAGAATGTCCCAGGACATCTCCGGAGAGACGGCTCTCCCGGGAGACGGCACCAGCAGGTTCCGTTGCCGCAAGGCATCTCCGTCCACGATCCATCGCTCGCCAATCTTGCGGGCAGGGATCTGGCCCTCCCGCGCCAGACGGCGCACGTGCGCGGGATGGAGTCTCATCATCCTGGCTGCTTCTTCGATGCTGTAGAAGTCCATGAATGTCCCTTAATAGGCTCGATACCGAGCATATTACAGGACAAATGATGGTGCTGGTCAAGAGTCCGGCCCGCTTGGGATCGAATTGAGGGGCAAGCACCTGGCTGGGGCCAACCTTCAGAGCCGGCCCGAGGTGATCGGAGGACTGCACGTGGCCCGCTGGGGACAATCGGTCTCCCCAAGATCCAAGCGGCTTGCGCCAAGAAGCACTCGAAATGCGGACTTGGCCATCAACTCGGCCTCTAGGTCTCACATGTAATACCCCACCTCGTCCGCGATGACGTCCACCGATCCCGCGTAGTTGTAGAGGTTCACCTCTCCACCGGTTCCGGTCTTCACCACCACCAGGTTGGGCACGGTCTCGCCTTGGGTCCAGTTGAGATCCGAGACCGTGGGCTGGGTGGCACCTGTGGGATAGGCGGAGAGGTAGGAGGCGGCTGTGGTGTTGGTGACCGTCACGTTCATGACCACAGCCGTGGCCGATGAGGGCACCACTCCCCCGGTCACCTGAACCGCGAGGGTGGAGTTCGGCCCCATGGTCTTTCCCTGACAGGGGTTGGCCGCCGAGGTGGCCCGGGTGTCACAGATCCTGGCCGGGCTCATGGGGTCAAAGGCCGAGCCGGTTATGGCGGAGGAGGCCGAGGTGTAGTAGCCGGCCACGTCCACGATCACATCGGTGCTTCCGGCGTTGTTGTAGAGGGTGACGTTCCCGTTTCCAGAGAGAGGCACCACCACCCGGTTGGGGACTATCTCACCGGGTACCCAATTCAGGTTGGAGATGTCCGGGGGAGAGCTGGGTGCGGTGTCGGTGGGCAGCACCGAGAGGTAGGAGGCGGCGGTGGTGTTCACCACCGTCACGTTCAATACCACAGCAGCCGCACCGGCCGGGACTCCCCCGCTATTGGTGCCGTTGGGGTTGGTCCCGGCTATCTGCACGGTGAGCGATCCTCCTGCCTGGAGGGTCTTTCCTATGCACTGGGCGTTGGTGCCGCTGTAGTTGCCCGCCTCGATGGAGCGGGTGTCACAGACCCTGTAGGGGGTGAGGGGGACGTAGAGGCCGGGGGTGGAGGAGGAAAGGGTGGAAGGGGCCGTGGCGTAGTAGCCCTGGACATCCACGATCACATCGGTCGAGCCTCCGTAGTTGTAGATGGTCACCTGCCCGTTCTGGCCCAGGGGCACCTCCACCAGGTTGGGCACGGTCTCACCCGGGACCCAGTTGAGGTTGGATGTGTAGGGCTGGGCCACCCCTGTGGGATAGACGGAGAGATAGGAGGCCGCCGTGGTGTTGGTGACCGTCACGTTCAGCATGGCCGCCACGGCTCCGGTGGGTATCCCTCCACTGCTCGATCCTGCGGGGTTGGTTCCCGAGACCTGGATGGTGATGGAGGAGTTCGGACCCAGGGTGTGATTGGGGGAGGTGTTGCACTGGTTGGCGGGGGCACCTGGCCTGGTGTCACAGATCCGGTAGGGGGTGAGCGGTGTGTAGGTGGAGGTGGGGAGATAGAGGTAGCCGGTGTCAGAGGTGGTGGCCGAGGTTCCAGATGGAGTGGTCACGGTCACCTCGGTGATCCCGGAGGTGGCAGAGGCCGGAACGGTTGCGGTTATCTGGGTGTCGGAGACCACGGTGTAGTTGGTGGCAGGGGTCGATCCGAAGAGCAGAGAGCCGGCCCCGTCGAGATTGGTGCCCACGATGGTCACCGTTGCGCCGCCCGTGAGCGGACCCGAGGAGGGCGATACCGAGAGGATCACCGGCGGAAGCACCGCATAGGTGTAGAGATCTGCGGAGCTAAGGGCGGAGGTGCCTCCCGGAGTTGTGACGGTCACCGCCACCTGGCCTGCTGCTTGCGCCGGGGCCACCGCGGTGATCTCGCTCGCCGAGACGATGGTAAAGCTGCTTGCCGGGATCGCTCCGAAGTCCACCGCCGTCGCACCCCCGAGGTTGCTTCCGGTGATGGTTACCGTGGTGCCCCCATCGGTGGTGGCGGTGGACGGGGAGACCGAGGTGACCGAGGGCGGAGGGGCGTACAGGTAGGTGTCCGCCGGTGACGAGGTGGAGGACCCGTAATTTCCCGTCACGGTGACCGCCACCGTTCCAGTTCCGGCAGGGGCCACCGCGGTGATCTGTGTCGGGCTGACCACGGTGAAGCTGTCGGCGGCAACGGAACCGAAATCGACCGAGCTGATTCCGTCGAAGTAGTTGCCGGTGATGGTGACGGTGGTGCCGCCGGCCGTTGATCCCGAAGCCGGGGTGATCGACGATATCGCCGGTGCCGGTGGGGGAGTGGGAGCCGAGATGCTCTGCACGATGATCGCGTAGGACGTGTAGGCGGGCTCATCAGGGCTGAGAGACTCGTCGAAAGTCGAGTTCTGCTGGGCGCCGATGTCGGCGCTGGTCGAGCTGACGAAGGCGTAGTTCTGGGCTACGGCCACCCCTGAGGAGTTGTAGAAGGTGAAGACCGCCTCGACAGAGTCCGCGGTGGTGGTGTTCCAGTTGGTAATGGTGCCGGCGATGTTGCGGTAGCCGAGGCTGTCCGTGTAGGTGCTGGTGATCGCGGTTCCGAAGTTGCGGTTCGCCGCGGTGCTGGATGCGCTAGGGGTTACGGAGGTGATCGAGTAGCTCGCGTATCCGGAGGGCGGTGTGAAGATGTCTTCAAAGGGGGACTTCTCTCCCGGGGCCAGCGGGTCGACGGTCGTGAAGGTGTAGTCGCTGCCGATCTCCACGCCCGAGGAGTTGTAGAAGTCGAGATTGATCTCGATCAGCGTCTCGGTTGCCGTCCCGGTGTTCTGGACTTCGCCGACGATGTGCTCGTATCCGCTGCTGTCCGGCCCCCATTGCGAGCTCGAGACCACGGCTACCCCGAGAGTGGACGCCGAAGCGGGACCCGGGATGATGGCCGACGGTCCAAGGAGCAACGCCAGGATGCCAGTGCACCGAAGGATCCAGGAGACGGTCTTATAGGTCTTGAGCATGTCGCCACCTTTCGCATACAGGCAGCGCGATGGTAACACGCATATGAGAAAGCATGGAGTCAGCTATTAATTACTGGAAATAAATGAAATAATCACCCTTCCGGCCCCGGCCGGCGAGTTTCGTAAGGGGACCGTGGAGAATTGTGGCCCAGGCGGAGCCGAGCACCTCGCCTCAACTCTGTCGTTCGGGTTCCCTGGGCCGCGCCCGGATCCCGCGGGCTTCTTTGCGAATTCTCAGCAACGGCGACGCCCACTCGCCCGGAGCAGATTTCCTAAAGCATCCCTGTTCAGTTGCGGTGTGATGCGCTCGTTATCACCTATGTGTCAATGATTCGGCGTCACGTCGGCTTTGTTGCACGAGACAAAAGTGAACGCGAAATTGTGATCGGCGTAAAACGATCTGCCCAGGTGAGGGGCGCAGGCCGCGGTGCGCGGCAACCCCGCGGTCAGCAGACTTGAAGAGGCACGATTTCTGTCAACTGAGTCGCCCTAGGCCAAGGGCGCGTACTAAAAAGGTGGCGGTATATGCCCACCGGCGAAACGGAAGGTACTCTCCCCATGTCTGCAGCGTGGTCCCAGGCCGCCGAGTCCGAGTTCCCCAACCTTCCACCTGGCGACGCGCAATTCCTCGAAGCTTTGCGCGCCTCCTTCGACTCCTCTTTTCAGCGGCTCTTCGGCGCCGAGCGCATCGGCGCCTACATGCGCACGACCCTCCAGCTCGCACGCAAGCTCGGCAAGAGCTGGTACGCCTTCGACATCAGCTTCGGCCCCAAGCCCAACGACCACGAGGCGCCGGTCCTCCTGACCGTGGATGTCGCCTCCGTCGACCAGGCTTTCCTGGTCGACTCCTTCGTCGCCCTGCTGCGGCGGTTCGGTCTCGAACCCGAGGCCTCCCTCCACCCGCTGGTGACCGTAGCCCGCGACCAGGACGGGGCGATCGTCGCCGCCCAGCGCACCGGAAGCAAGGCGGCCGAGGGAAGGCTGGAATCCTACGTCCACTTCGATGTGGAGGCCCGCCACGCCGACGTCGACCTCGCACGCCTCAATGACGAGCTGAACCGTGTCTTTGCCACTCTTGCCGCAATCCAGGCCGACAAGGCCGGCCTCTCGCTCCTCCAGGCGGAGCCCGGGCATGGCCAGCGCAGCCTCCCGGAGGGGATGTTCCTTACACTGGGTGCCGGCTCGATGGCAGGCGGTGGCAGGATGGGTCTTCTCTCCTCCATGGATGAGGCGGATGCGGAGCTCCTTCGGGCCGCGGCGGCTTCCGCCAATGGACTGGTGCTTGCCCCGGTCTTCTCGCCCGTGGTCTCCAACGAGACGATCGTGGTTGCGCCCGCCGAGGGCGGCGGAAGCTTTGTCGCCGGCCTGCCCAGCCCGGCCGTAGAGTCCGACGAGGACGATGAGCTGCTTCACGCCCTTGCCGACAGCCTTTCGATCCCGCCGGAGAGCTACAGCTACCGGGAGCTGGACGAGGTCCTGCACATGGTGCCGACCATCGAGCTGGCGCTTGTCCCCCGGGAGCATCTCTACGAAGGCATCTCCGCTTTGCTGCTGGCGCGGGAGACCAATCAGATCGCGGTCTATGCCTCGGCCATGAACTCCGCCCAGGCCGTTCGCGTCTATGCCTACATCCCCACCATCCGCTACCACACCGGCATGGACCGCAGGATCCGCGCCGCGCTTGCAGCCCGCTGCTCGGGCTGCACCGTGCAGGCCCGTGAAGCCCATATCGACGCCGGCTCCGCCCGCGTGGACGTGGACATCGCCCTGCCCGGCGGCACTCTATCCGCGGACGAGCTGGTTTCGCTGGTGAGCGAGATCTCCGAGAGCGAAGCCCGCACCTGGCTGGACAGGCTCGAAGCCGAGCTGACCGAGAGGCTGGGCGAGGAGCCCGCCGCCCAGCTTTGCCCCCGCTACGAGTACTCCTTCGACTCCGCCTTCCAGAACGACTACAGCTCCGAGGTCGGTGCCGACGATGTGGTGAGGATCGAGTCCGCACTTTCCGGAGAAGGCATCTGGGTGGGCTTCACCACCGAGAAGGAGCGCCGGGCGATCACCTCCATTGGCCCCGATTCCGGTGGCAT
>JAKAEN010000132.1 GCA_021818355.1 Actinomycetes bacterium
CTTGGGAGAGCGGTTTGGCCTGCTCGAGACGATGGTCTTCACGCACCTGCCCTCCAATGTTTTCCTCGCCGCAATCGCCTTCGCGCCCAGCCTTCCCGTCGCCGCGTTGCTCCTTTGCCTCCGCGCTTCACTGTCGGAGATGGATGTACCCACCCGCAATGCCTACCTGATGGCGCTGGTTCCCGCGCGGGATCGAACCGAGGCCGCTAGCACCACGGGCCTCGCTCGTCTCCTCGCGCGGCCCCTCGGCCCTCCACTGGCCGGGCTCGTGCAGGGCGTGGCGATCGGCGCCCCCTTCCTTTTTTCGGGCGTACTGAAGGGCGTCTACGACCTCTCGCTGTGGCTGTGGTTCCGGCGGGTCCCGTTGGGCGACGAGTTCGGCTCGAATGCCACCCGAAACGCCGATTCCGAATGAGGGTCCGGCCGCCCCGGCCAATGCATGCCGACCGGGCATTCCGTTGTCCCATGGGCACCGCGCCGGTGGACAAACGCTTGTGCCGTCTTGGGTGCAGCGGCGGAGTCCGCCCGAGGCGGGTGCTCCCCAAAGGCCGAAGCGCCCCGCTGCGAGCCGATGCCCCGGGGAACCCTCGCGAGGGGGCTATTGTAGTTATCCATGTCGCAGAACGAGACCGAACCGACCGAGAAGGTTCTCCTGGTGCCCGATGCCGTGGGCGCGGCCGAACCTGAAGAGCCGGAGACCGAGACCATTTCCGCCCCCTCCAAGGTGTTGCGCATCGGGACGATGATCAAGACCCTCCTGGACGAGGTGCGCCAGACCACCTTGGACGAGTCGTCGCGGGCGCGCATGAAGGAGATCTACGAGACCTCGGTGGCCGAGTTGAAGAGCGGGCTCTCTCCGGATCTCTCCGCCGAACTCGACCGCCTCTCGCTCACCTTCCTGAAGAGCGAACTGCCCAGCGACTCCGAGCTACGCCTGGCGCAGGCCCAGCTGGTGGGATGGTTGGAAGGCCTCTTCCATGGCATCCAGGCGACCCTCTTCGCCCAGCAGATGCAGGCGCGCTCCCAGCTCGACGAGATGCGCCGGCGCGGGCTGCCCGCCCCGCAGGACGAGCCGCACGTCCCCGGCACCTATCTCTAGGCGGCAAGCACCGGGCCTGAACATACGCCATCGGCGCAACCTTGCCGTTGGCCGGGAAAACCAAAAGTAGTGGGGTAGTGACTTTGTACGAAGGCCTTTCGATCGCGCTCGGAGCGGATCACGCCGGTTTCGAGCTCAAGGAACACCTGAAGGCCTTTCTGGCCGAGCGCGGGGCGGGCATCATCGACTTCGGCACCGACTCCACCGAGCGCGTCGACTATCCGTGGTTCTGCGCCCGCGCCGCCAGGGCGGTTCGCGACGGCAAGGCCAACTTCGGCCTGGTGGTCGGCGGCAGCGGGCAGGGCGAGCAGATAGCGGCCAACAAGGTGCACGGAATTCGCGCCGCCCTCTGCCCCGACGAGTACACCGCCCGCCTCGCCCGGGCGCACAACGATGCCAACGTGATAGCGCTCGGGGCGAGAGTGGTTCCTCCCGCCTACGCGGAGGCGATCCTGACCGTCTTTCTCGCCACCGCCTTCGAGGGCGAGCGCCATGTGGCCCGCCTGAGCCAAATTGCCGACATCGAGCGGGAAGAGGCCCGGCTGAGCCTTGGCCAATGAACCGATGAGCGCATCCTCGCGCCCGTCCCGAAGAGTGGTTCGCACCCGGCGCTACCGGCTGGTTCGAACTGCACTGATTCTCGTCGTCCTGGTGGCGGTGGTGGCCCTGGTGGCGGCTGAGGGGTTCACCGGTGGCCAGGGGAGCTCCGCGACGGGATCCTCGACAGAGCCTTCGACCACCACCACAGCTCCGCCACCAACCTACGTGGTCCCCGGGAGTGCCAAGGGCCGCAGCGTCTATCAGGTGAGCAGCTATACCGCCACCTATGCAGAGCCGGGAACGAAGCTCTGCGTTCCCTCCACCTCCGGCCAGAGCTGCGGTCCGCGAGTGCTTCGCATCGGTGCCTTCTATCCGGCGCTTCCATCCGGCTCGACGCCGGTTCCCTACCGGGGTTACTACCGTATGCCCCTGGTCATGTTCGCTCCCGGCTATGACATGGGCTATGAGAACTACATGCCGATCATCGACGCCATGGCCCAGGCCGGCTACGTTGTTGTCGCAGTCGACTTCCCGCGCACCAGCCCTCCCGCGGAAGGAGGCCTCGACGAAGCCGACATTCTCAACCAGCCCGCAGACGTCTCCGCCGCCGTCAGCTGGGCGCTGGCCGCCAACACCGACTCGGCATCTCCCCTATACGAGCTGATCGACCCGTCCGAGATCGCGGTGACCGGCCAGAGCGACGGTGGCGACAGGGTCCTTGCAATGACCTACAACACCTGCTGCCGCGACTCCCGGCCCAAGGCGGTGGTGGTCTTCTCCGGCGCCGAACTCCCCACCTTTCCCGGCACTTACTTCCCGCCGGGCGTCTCGGTTCCCATGCTGGTCGTTCAAGGCAGCGCGGACCCCATCAACCCCCCGGCCGCGTCCCAGCAGATCTTCGCGCAGGCGCCCTCGCCCAAGTACCTCCTCTGGCTACAAGGCGCCGACCACCTGATCGCCTACACCCAGCAGAGTGGGTACGAGGCGGTGGTCGCGGCGGTTACTACAGACTTCCTCGACGGATACCTGAAGGGGGACTCCCAGGCGCTCTCCTCGATACCCCAGGCGGGCAATGTCTCGGGGGTCTCCACCCTGCAATCGGGATAGGGCGTGACCGGCTGATTTGAGAAGTGGTCGGCGGTGTGCTGATCTAGCATGCAGCAGGCGGGCGCCCGGGCGACGGCGGGGCCCCAAGGGAGGTCAGATGGCAAGCGAATCCAACTGGGCGATCGAGGAGTATCCCGCTTCCGGAGATTCACCCCGTGTCGCGGTCAAGGACTTGATCGACATCGTCGGCACCAAGACCTCCGCCGGAAGCCGCCTCGTCCTTGCCACGGCTGAACCCGCCACGGAGGACGCGCGTTGCCTGCACCGGATTCGCGAGCGCGGCGCCGCCATCGTCGGCAAGGCCAACTTGCACGAGCTGGCCTTCGGATCCACAGGGATCAATCACTGGTGGGGCACGCCGGTGAACCCGATCGACCCGTCCCTGGTCCCGGGCGGCTCCTCGTCGGGATCAGCGGTGGCCGTGGCCCTGGGAGTGGCCGACTTTGCGCTCGGCACCGACACCGGCGGCTCGGTGCGAATCCCCGCGGCGGCCTGCGGGCTGCTGGGGATGAAGACCACCTGGGGCCGGATCTCCAACGTCGGCGTCTATCCGCTGGCGCCTTCCCTGGACACCGTCGGCCCCCTGGCGACCTCGGCCTCCGCCCTGGAGGAGTCGATGGTGATGCTGGACGCCGGATACGCTCCCGAAGTCCTCGATGCCCCCCTGCGCGTGGCGCTGCTGGTGAATGCCCAGGCGGAGACCTTCAACGAGGTGATCAGGCTCGCACTCTCGAGCATCGGGGCGGTGGTCACCGAGTTCAGCGACATCGATCTTGCCAAGATCCACCGCAGCGCCAACCAGGTGATAACCGCCGAGGCCTTCCGGAGCGACTCGCACCTCCTGCGCGAATCGCACCGGCTGGATCCCATCGTGGTCCAGAGGCTCCTCTCCGGGGAGGCCGTCGCGGACCACGCATACCGCCAGGCGCTCGAGGACCGGCACGCCTTCCAGAACCTGCTGGAGGAGCGTTTCGAGGACTACGACGTGCTGGCCATGGCCACGGTGCCCTTCGCGATACCCACGCTCGCCAAGTCGATAGGCGCCTCCATGAACCGCAATACGCTTCCCTTCAACTTCGCCGGCACTCCCGGCCTGGCCATACCGCTCTCCCTTGCCCTCTCGGAAGAGGCTTTGCAGGGGATGGAGAGCCCGCAAGGGGGGAGCGAAGGGTCCCCGGTACCCGTCTCCTTGCAGCTGGTGGCGCCATGGAACGCCGAGGCGCGGCTGGTCGCGGTGGCCAGGGAGATGGCGGGCAAGGGCCTGCTCTTCTCCCACCGCTGACCCGGGGCGGTCAGTAGTAGCGGCAGCGCGTCTTGTGCGAGGGACGCCGCCGGTAGTGCGCCTCGGAGGCCGGATCGTGCTTGCGGTTCCAGAGTAAGCCGTCGATCTCTGCCGGCGCCAGCGCTCTGCCGGTTGCCGCCGAGAGGCGCTCGACGGCCGTTATCGTGCAGGCCCGGATCTCGATCTCGGCCTGGGAACCGTACTCGAGGCCGGCCCCCGAGGCGATGAGCGCCGCCAAGTCCTCCCGGTAATGGAGCACGCCGTCGGCCTCCAGGACCTGGGGGACGGAATTGTCCGCAAAGGCGGTCAGGCGGTCCAAGCCGGGAATCCCGGCGCCGCCGGAGCTCTTGTTGGCGAAGTGCGCCTCGACCAGGGCCAAGTCCGAGACGGTGATCTGGGCCTTCTTGGCCGGCTGGAAGATGGCCCCGTTCCAGCGATAGCCGTCCCGGTAGCCATCGAGCCGGTAGAGCGCCCCCACCAGGCTCTCCGCTCCGGCCTGTGCCAGGGAGCCGAGGCCTGCGAAGGAGTCGTCGAAGGCGGTTCTCAGATGGGCGCCCAGCTCCCTCAGCGCCGACTCCATCATCCCGGCAAGCTCAAGCGCCGCCTCTGTGGGCCGGCCTCCCTGGCCGAGAATGTCCAGGACGGCACGCCGGTCCATCTGTTCGAGCCGGGAAGGCGGAAACGGCCAATTCGCCTCGAAGAAGCCGGCCAGGCCGGCGGCCATGGTCTTGTAGCCCGATTTCGAGCCGTCCTTCCTGAGGCCGGGAAAGTAGCCGGAGCCGAAGTTGATGCAATCCGCCACCAGGGCGAAGGCGCGGGCGCCCTCCGGAGACGCGCTGTACCAGATGCCAGGCTCCGGCGCGGCGTCTCCCGCGATGCGCTTCTCCTCCAGCAGGCCCGAAGCGTAGGAGGCCAGCACCAGGCCGTCGATGGCGACCAGCTCGGCACCGTCGGCGATCTCCCCGGCAGCGCCGCGAAGCGCCTCCAGACCGGCGAAAGGCCCTTGGTAGGCCTCGGCGCGGGCCAGTTGTATGGGGGCACGGCCGCCGGGCATTAGGGCTAGAGCCCCAGGCCCGCGTCCACCCGGAGATCCACCCCGGTCATGCCTGCCGCCCCGGCGGAGAGGAGGAACTCGATGGCCGCGGCGATCTCGCCCGGCTCGATCAGGCGGCCGAAGGGCTGATGCTCCTTGAACTCCTCGGCCGAGGCCAGGCCGTAGAGGGCTGCGGAGCGATCGAGCATCGCCGTGCGCGTGGAGCCGGGGGAGACCCAATTGACCCCGATGCGCTCCTCGGCAAGCTCGATGGCCAGCGTGCGCAGGTATCCGACCATGCCGTGCTTTGCCGCGGCGTAAGCTCCGAGGCCCCAAAGGCCCTTCCCGCCTGCCACGGAGACGACCGCCACGATGCGCCGGGAGGCGGGTTCTGGACTGCGGCGAAGGAGGGGCAGGAAGGCGCGCACGGCGTTGTGGAGCACCACCAGGTTGAACTCCAGGGCCAGATGCAACTCTTGGGCAGGAGTCTCCGCGAGCGGCCTGCCTCCCACGATGCCGCCGGCGGCGACAACGAGCTGGTCCACGCCGCCCAGGGCCCGCTCGGCGAGGAGCGCGGCACGCTCGGCCTGGGCGGGATCGCGGAGATCGGCGCCGATGCGTTCCACCTCCTCGGGCAGCTCGGCCTCGGCAATGTTGCCCAGCTGGTATCCCAGGTCGGAACAGGGTGAGTCGAGATCGATGGCCCCAACCCGCCGGCCCAGGCCCACCAGACGAAGCGCCGTGGCCCGGCCCATCCCGCGGGCGGCGCCTATAACCGCGACCGAGGGGGCCCTATCCGCCATCGCGGCCTCTCCCGGTCTCGATGACTTCGCGGAGGTCGGAGAGCATGGCGGCGAAGGCCGCCCTGCCCGTTTCCGCATCGGCCCCTTCGGGGTCGCCTATCACGCCGTTGGCCGAATAGGCGGCCACCCCCTGGCTGGCAAGCATGGCCATGAGCTTATCTCCGCCCGGGGCGGGGCCGGGGGAGGCGAGGGGGAGGCGCACCAGCTCCGGAGCGAGATGCAGCATCAGCGAGGTCTCCAGCCATCCGGCGTGCAGGTCGCCGGGGCGCACGAGATGGGAGGGGCCGGGCCCGGGCCACCACCAAAGGCATGCGGCGCCTTTGGCTTCCAGAGCCGCCGCGGCCTGCCGCATGGCCGGCAGGTTGCCGCCGTGGGTGGTCGCGAAGAGGGTGCGCGCAAAGGAGCTCGCGGAGACGGCCAGGGCCTGCAGGGAGGCCGACAAAGCCTCGGTTCCCACACTCAAGGTGCCCGCAAAGCCGTGGTGCTCGTCGCTGGCGCCGATGGCGATGGTGGGTGCGACGACCACGCTCTCCGGGCAGGAGTCCGCAAGCGCCCGGCAAAGGGCTTCCACTACCAGGGTGTCCGTGCACAGCGGAAGGTGCGGCCCGTGCTGCTCGGTGGAGCCGACGGGGATCACCAAGGTGCGCCGTGGGGCGAGCTCTCCGGCCTCCGGCCAGGTGAGATCACCCAGCATCCGCTTCACCTCCGAGTGCCGCTCTGATCGCGGCCAAGATCTCCGCGGCGGCCTGATGGGGATCGATCACCTCCGGCTCAGGGGCCGAGGCGCTCGCCCTGCCACTCATGGCCGCGACCCGTTCCCTCACCGTGGCGCCGGCAGGCGGTTCGATGGCATGCGCAGGAGCGGCCACCTGAAGGCGGAGGGGCCGGGGGGCCGGCTGCTCCGCACCCACCGGAGCCCGGATCACCTCGATGTCGATGTTGGCAGCGTGAAGCACTCCCGCAAGCGGGGCTCGCGGCTCGCCGGCACCGGGGCCAAGGGTGACCACGGCCGGGGCGTCCGTGCGGATCACCTCCCGCAGCCCACCGGCGGCGCGCTCGATGGCGAGGCCATCACCCTCGGCACCCAGAGCGTACGCTCCATGCACCACCTCCCAGCCCAGCACGCCCGCGAGACAGGAGCTAAAGAGGCCGCCCTCGCCGGCCGGGCCGCGGTCCGCGCAAAGGGCGAGCCGGAAGCCGGCCTGCCGGATGGCCTCGGCCACCTCTTCCGCCGCCTGGTAGGCGGGCCGGCCCTGTCCGTCCGGCAAGAGGAGTGCCCGCCCGGCTCCGAAGGAGGCGGCCTCGCGGAGAGCCGCCCGGGTTGCACCGACGCCGGCAACGGCGAAGCCGCCCTGCCCGCACAGGGCGCGCGCGCAGGCCAGGGCGTTCAGCTCGGCCGGGGAGAGTGGGGAGTCACCTTCCGCGGGACCCCTTTGCAGAATCACGACGGCGGCGAGCGCTTTGACGCGCTTCTCCGGAATCACTCCGGGCGGCTCAGCTCTTGTGGAAGCGGACACCGTAACCTCCCGGCGGATAGCTCCAACTGAGGGCGCCCTCGTGTCCGCAGACCAGATAGCAGGTACCGCATTCGAAGCAGTTCTCGTAGTTGAAGATGACCTCTCCCGCCGCGGTCTCGACAAAGAGGCGGGCGGGGCAGGCGACCAGGCACGCTCTGGCCGTGCAGCCCGAGCAGACGCGATTGTCGAGGGTTATGTGCGGACGGGCGGAGATCCTGAATTCGACTCGGCCGAGCTCTTCGTCCAGATCGAATTCGGGCATGGAAGGGGAGGTTTGGGCGGCCTGGCGGTAGTCGAGCCTGGAGTCGGAGTCGGGGGGCATGCCGGCCATCGAATCTACCCGAACGCCTTCAGTGCACGCAGGGCGGCGGCTCCTGCGGCAACCGGACCCACGCCTGACCTGCGCGCCGCCGAGTACATGGCTCGGGCAAGGCCGGGCTTGGGCTCGGGGTCGCGGACGCTGAAGATCTCGCCGGCCAGCTGGTTCGCGAACCTCGGCAGGCCCACCTGGGCCGCCCTGGACATGACCAGGGCGGGTGCGTGGCGTAAGCGCCGGTGGTTGACGCCGACGAAGGAGGCCGCCATGGCCGAGGTGTAAATTGCCGCGGCGTCGGCCGCGCCCTCTGAGCGAACCTCGGCCAGCGCCGCTAGAT
>JAKAEN010000133.1 GCA_021818355.1 Actinomycetes bacterium
GGAGTCGACCGCCTTCCCCAAAGTGGCGCGGCCCACCTACGAGGGGGGCCTTGGCTTCGGCTTCAAGTGGAACATGGGCTGGATGCACGACACCCTCGACTATCTCTCCCGCGACCCGGCATATCGCAGCTGGCATCATGACGAGATCACCTTTGGCCTGCACTACGCCTTCAGCGAGAACTTCGTCCTGCCCCTCTCCCATGACGAGTGCGTGCACGGCAAGGGGAGCATCTACGCCAAGATGGCCGGGGACGAGTGGACCAAGCTGGCCACGGTCCGCGCACTGTACGCCTGGATGTGGGCGCACCCGGGGAAGAAGCTGCTCTTCATGGGAGACGAGTTCGCCCAAGTCGCCGAGTGGAGCCACGAGCGCTCGCTGGACTGGCATCTGCTCCAGGATCCGCTGCATGACGGAGTCCGGTGCCTGGTCGCCGACCTCAACCGGCTCTATCGCTCCTATCCCGAGTTGCACTCCGCCGATCTCGATCCTCGCGGCTTCGGCTGGATACGCGCCGCCGACCGGGACCGCAACCTCTTCGTGATGATGCGCCGCGCACCGGAAGCAGCGTCGGGCGCTGAGGCGCGAGCTGTGGTGTGCGTGGCCAACTTCTCGGGAACCGAGTGGCGCGACATCCCCATCGGGGTTCCCAAGGCCGGTACCTGGACCGAGATCCTCAACTCCGACTCGCGCCACTACGGGGGGAGCGGGATCGGCAACATGGGTGCCAAAGTGTCCCAGGCGCAGGAATGCGACGGCTATCCCGACCGGCTGGTGATCACCATCGCACCCAACTCCGTGATCTGGTTTTACGCCTGAAGGGACGGAAAGTGGGTCGCCTTGCCGCTTGTGGCCAGGCGAAATGCTAGCTTCTAGCCATGGCAGTAGCTAAGGAATTCAAGGACTTCATCCTGCGCGGCAACGTCGTCGACCTGGCGGTCGGCATCATGATCGGCGCGGCCTTCAACGGAGTGGTGCAGGGTTTCGTCAAGGACTTGATAACTCCCTTGGTCGGAATCGTCGGCAGTTTCAACTTTGCCGGGCTTCATTTCACCGTGAACAAGAGCGTCTTTCTGATTGGCGACTTCCTCAACGTTGTTGTGAGTTTTCTCATCTTGGCGCTGGTGGTCTTCTTCTTCGTCGTCAAGCCGGTCAACCACCTGATGACCATGCGCAAGAAGCCTGAGGCGCCGGCACCGGCGACCACCAAGACCTGCCCTTACTGCATGACCGCCATCGCCCTCGAGGCCACCCGCTGCCCGGCCTGTACCTCGCAGCTGACCCCGGCCGCCTGACCTATCCGCTGGCGCCGGCCGGCTCTCGGCCGTGCGGCATTGCCCCCGCCACCGGCTCCTGGGCTGGTGCCCGCTGATGCCGTGAGGTTTGTCAGGGGGAGTGGATAGATTGGCGCCATGACCATCCCTCCTGACACCAAGGATTGGACCTGGGTGCTGGAGCGCCCTTGCCCGGAGTGCGGATTCGACCCCGGCCGCTTCACCCGGGACGTATACGGCCAGGTGATCCGGGACAACGCCGCCCGGTGGCCCGCCCTGCTCGCCGTTCCCGGCGCAGCGGTGAGGACCGAGGAGGATCGCTGGTCGACGCTCGAGTACGCCTGCCACGTCCGGGACGTCTTCCGCATCTTTGCCGAGCGCTTGCGCTTGATGCGCACCGAGGATTCCCCTCAATTCGCCAACTGGGACCAGGATGCGGCCGCAGTGGAGGGGCACTACGCCGAGGAGGATCCCGGACACGCCGGCGAGGAGCTGGTGGCCGCAGCGGAGACGCTGGCCGAGGGCTTCGAATCGGTGGGGCCCCAGGAATGGAGCCGGCCGGGCCTGCGCTCCAACGGGAGCCGCTTCACCGTGGAGACACTGGGGATGTATCTGATCCACGACCCCATCCACCATCTCTTCGATGTGGCCGGGGTTCGCAGCGCCTAACCAGGTGTGCTCCTTGCGGCCAGCCGCCCCTCCGCGTGAATTATGCTTAGGGCGCCCAGCCCGGATGGCGGAACGGTAGACGCAGGGGGCTTAAACCCCCCGGGCCCGGAAGGGCCGTGCGGGTTCAAATCCCGCTCCGGGTACCCTCCTCAAGCTTGCGGAAGGTGGAGCCCCGAGGTGGCCAAAGCCCGACCGGGCTCCCCCTAACCGGCTTCGATCCGGGGATAGCCTGGTGGTGGATCCCGCCGCGCACGGCAGTCCGATGAGCTCGTGGCCCGTGCGTCCGAGGCTTGGGATCGCCCGAGCTACCCGCTGGGACCGGACATATGGGCGCTCCGGCGTGTCCGCTCCCCTCACCTTGGAGAGCCCTTTAGCGGTTGCGGACTACCCAGGGGGAGAGCCGCCTAAAGCATCGACGAAGCGACTTTGGGCTCTGGTCTGCCTGGCACGACCGCCGTATCTTGGGTGCGGTGCAAGTAACTCGGACTTCGATACGAGGTGCGACCGTGCGCAGGATGCTTGCTCTTGTGTTCGCGGTGGGGCTATCCGGATGCGTCGGCGTCGCCAACAACGCCCCGGTCTCGACTTCGTCCACCTCAGCGGCCACGACCACGACACGAGTTGAACCGTCAGCCTATGACCAGCTGGCAGGCTACCTACAGGCTGCCGAGAAGATGGACCGCCAGCTGAGCCAAGCCGCTGAACTCATCAATGGCGCAGGGCCCCCGTGGACCTCGCCTCTGCCCGCAACCGTGGTCTCCTCGGTCCAAGCAGCCGACTTGCGCCCGGTGGCCGCCGCCATTCCGGCCGGCCTGCCAAACGAGCTGTTGCAGCGGACGATCCTGGTCTACAGCGACCTCGCTTCCAGGCGTTACGCGATGAGATGGTTCGGACCCGACGGCTTCCCCTACGTCGTGCCGAACCCCCAGATGCAGAGCGACCTCCTGGCCGCCTTGGCCAACGGCGCCCCGGCCGCCTCCCGCTTCCGATCGGACTTGGGCGGCTTGATCAGCGCGGCCCACGCCTCCCGGTCAATCACCCCTGCCGCTCCGACTTCGCGCGCCGCGGCCGACCTTGAGCTGCTCCTACAGTGGACGGAAGGTCTCAACGCCGGCTGCGCCTCCACCGGCGGTGTCGTCGTCACTACGCTGCCTTCAATCGTCTGGAGTGCTCACGACGGCGTCAGTGGGACGATTGCCGGCGTCGACTTCGAGGCCCGGCTGGTCAACGGAACCTGGCAGACGACCATCCACGCCTGCTAGCCGGCGGTCAAGGTCGCGCGAGCACAGTCCAGGGGGGCGCCCGCGAATTGTTTAGCGGCACTTCTGCGCATGGGCCGGTTGGACAGCCGGGCTGGCGCAACGTTCTGTGCCCGGAGAGATGGTGGTTGACCTTGGATGGTGTGATTCGGCGAGGCGTTCAGCATGTGGCCGGGATCCAAGCATGACGCCGCGGCGATTCGGAGGAGGCGTACCACAGTGGTGCCGCTCTTGCGCCCAGGATGCGGCTATGAGTTCCACATGCCGATTTGACTCCAATCGAGGTGGCCAGTGGGAGACTGTTTGAATGTCCAAGCAGGAGATCGACGATTACCTCGCCGGGCTGGAGGAGCCCAAGCGCAGTACCTTGGAGGAGCTGCGCCGGGAGATCCTCGCGGTGCTGCCTCAGGCCGAGCAGGGAATCGCCTATCAGGTGCCGGCGTTCCGGGTGAACGGCAAGGTTGTCGCCGGCTTCGCCGCCTTCAAGAATCACCTCAGCTACCTGCCCCATAGCGGATCGGTCTTCCCCGAACTGCTCCAGGAACTGGCCGGATACACCTTCTCCAAAGGTGCCCTCCGGTTCCCGGTGGACTCCCCGCTGCCGCCCTGGCTGGTGAAGAGGTTGATCGAGGTCCGGATCCGCCAGGCCTTCGGCCCTTAGGTGGAGGGCGTGGCGGTTGTTTCCTGCGGCCGGGCCCGCGCCACTAACGCAACGCTTCCGCAGCGCGGCGCGAAGCGTTACGCTCTGGCGTAGCAGCAGGAGGTGCGGCCGATGAAGGCCCTCAAGGATTCCACTCTTCCTCCCCGGACCGGCATCGCCCGCATGATCCCCTCCTGGGAGTACCGCCACCTGAAGTTCGCATACCGGTTGCGCTTTGCCGGCGGCGCCTTCTTGGCGGCTTCGAGCGCGCTCATCCTCGCCTATCGCGCTTATGCCTGGGCGGCCCTCTTCGGGGCCCTGGCGGCCTCTCAGCTCATCTCCGCATATTTGGAGCGGCGCCTCGCCCGCGCCAGGACCTGAACCCCACCCGCCGCCGTACCGGCGATGGCGGTTTTGCCGGAGCCCGGCCTTTTGCCCTTTGCCGGTTACTCGGGAATGGCGATGGAGCTGGGCCCCGCTTGGGCGGCCATCGGAACCGAAAGTGCTGTCAGCCCCGAAGGGTCGGCGGGATCGAGCACGCCGATTGCGGCGCTCGAGGAGGAGGTTCCCATGGTGACCACCAGGCCTCCGGCGGCGAGCTTGACCTCGGCCGCCCAAGTGCCTGGCAGGGTCACGAGTTCTTTGGGCGTGGAGCCGGCGGGCTGGACGGCGTAGATTGCCGGCCTTTGCAGCGGACCGGGGTAGGCGAGCAGGTAGAGGGAGTCCCCGGCTCCCGCGAGGCTGCTGGGGATCAGCGTGGAAGGCAGTGCGATCGGCGTGCCCGCACTCCTGGCCGCGGTGCGGACCGGGACCATCCAGGAACCGGTGATGCTGCCGCTTCTGGTGACCAGGGCCCACGCCAGGCCGGCTCCGGAGAAGACCATACCGGCCATCTGTGCCGGGGCCAGCGAGCCGAGGGTGATGGGAGCTCCGAGCGTGTAGCTGGAGGTGGCGAAAGGCAGCAGCTCCAGCCGGGCGCCGACTTGACGCGGGATGTAGGCGGTTCCGGCCGGCCCGTCGAAGCGCATCCGCCCCGCCTGCGTGCCGGGCAGCTTGGCCACGACCTTGTGGCCCGCGCCGGCCGTGCTCACCTCGATGAGCGAGTTGCCCACCTCGACCAGGAGACTGCTCGTGGAAGGTGGCGCGATCCCGGCGCATCCCAGGTTGAAGGTGTTGGTTCCGAGCGGGATGGCCTTTCCCGCACTGAAGTTGGAGAGATCGAGGGGGATGACCGCCGTCTGGTCGCCAAGAGCCGGATCCCTGGTGCAGAGATAGGCCATGCTCGCGTCGGCGTTCATCGTCACCGGGGCGGCGGGGTCGGAGTAGCCGAAGCCGATCGTACCCAGGATGCTGCGAGTGGCCGTGTCCACCAGGTAGGCGTCGGTCCTGTCCCCGCCGGTGCCTCCTACGATCAGCGCCTTGGCCGCGGCAGCGGCGGGGATCGAGAAGGTGGTGGCCGCCGAGGCGCCGGGAATGGTGGTGCCGGCACCCGAGGTGGCCTTGGATCCCGCCGAGCTTGCGGCGCCGCAGGAGGCGATGAGCGCCCCGCTGATCGCCAGCGAGGCGATCCTGGCCAATGCGCGCCCCGGCTCACGTGTGGCAATTTCCGGTCGGTTCATGCTGAAGCCTCCCCGCTACGACTGTAGTGCGACCGCCCTGGCGCGGTTTGGATAACTTCTACTTTGGAGAGCCGAAGCGCCGGGTGAAGGAGATGCCGTGTCATTGGCGGGGATGATCGAAGAGGAGTTGGCCGGGTGGCCGGTGGGCGCCTCGGCGGCCTGCCTGTTGCGCTTCGGCCCCGAGGGAGAGCTCTCGGAGCTGTCCCACACCGTGGGCTCGTCCGAGCCCTTCAGGCTGGCTTCGGTCTCCAAGCCCATCTCGGCGCTGGCGTTCCTGGTGGCCATGGAGGAGGGGCTCTTCGAGCTGGACGAGGTCATAGATCCACTGGGCGCTACCTGGCGGCAGCTCCTCTCCCACGCCGGCGGCCTGCCCCCCGATAGAGGCGGCAAGGTTGGTCCGGGAGACCTTGCCGAGCTGATCGAGGCCGGTGCCCGGTCCTTCCCGGGAGCACGCGCACCAGGTGGCCGCAGGGTCTACTCCAATCTCGGCTTCGAGTTGGCCGCCGAGCTTCTCTCCGAGCGCTCCGAGATACCCTTCGGCGAGTACGTGTCGGAGGCCGTCTTCGAGCCCTTGGGGATGAAGGGCGCCCGGGTCGACCCCGCTCTCTATCCCGCTGCGGGGCCGCATGGGGCGGCGGCGGGGATGTCCGCTTCGGCGGACGAACTCGCCCTGCTGGCCGCGGAGCTGCGCTGCCCAAGTCTGGTGTCGCCGGCGACCATCGCCGAGGCAACTTCCCTGCAGTGCGGAGCCATCCCTGGAGTGCTTCCCGGCTTCGGCAGCCAGGAAAACAATGCCTGGGGCCTTGGTCTCGAGATCCGGAACGGAAAGTGGCCGCACTGGACGGGTTCCCTGAACAGCGAAGGGACATTCGGCCACTTTGGCCAGAGCGGCACCTTCATCTGGGTGGACGCCGCCGCGGGGGCGGCACTGGTGGTTCTCACCGACCGCCCCTTCGACGATTTTGCCAAGAGCGCCTGGCCGGCGCTCTCGGACCGGATCATCTCCGAATTGGGTTAGGCGGCGACGCTGCGGCGCGCGGCGCCCGTCACCCCGCCGAGAAGGTTCACGACGTTGGTGAAGCCCATGCGCACCAGGGTCTCGGCCGCCTCCAGTGAGCGGTTTCCGGTCTGGCAGACCAGCGCGATGCGGGAGTGGCGGGGGTAGCCGCCGATGCGGTGGCGAAGCTGGCCCAAGGGGATGTTGGTCGAGTCGGGCAGGGCTCCGAAGGAGAGCTCGTAGGGCTCGCGGACGTCGATCACAAGGTATCCGTCGGCCACAAGTTCACCTGCTCGGTGGGCCGGGTGGTGGCGGAAGCTCAAAGTATCCTCCTCAGGTCTTGACTAGGGCCATTATACCCTATGGGGTATATTGTACGTACATTTGCATTGCGATTGGTTGCGTGGCTGGCTCACCCACTCATCCGGCGGAGCGGAGTGCTCCGCAGCGCCGGTTGCCCGGCGGGCCTCGGGTCTGGACGGACATTGAAACGGTCCGGGTGTCGGCGTATTCTTATGTAACTCAAATTCGCCTGGTTCTCGATTGCTGGATGAGCGGGTTGCCCGGTCCGGAGTGGATCGATGTGTCCGTCCGCTTTCCCGGCGCCGGGCGAGTCGGATGCCCGGGATGCCGCCCGCCACATGGCGGGTGTTTCCGGTGGTTTCGGGTGCGTGTTGGAGGGGCGATGATCCAGGGTGGGGGCGAGGTCGAGGAGGTCGTCTTCTCCGGGCCGATGGCTTCGGGCATCAATGTCGACATGCGGCGCGTGCTCATGGACGGCTTTACGGGCTGGGCCGAGCGTTGGACTCGGGGAGTAAGCGGGGTCGGCCGCCGGTGGAGTCCGCGCGGGCCGGTGGCGCATAAGTCCGGCATGCTCTTCGTAGTCGACGAGATCGACGCTGCGGGCGTGCCCGACCACCTCGCGGTGGCGGTGCTCGATCGCTCGGACAACTCCTTGTCAGAGACCGAGCGCGCGCTTTTCGGAGATCTGGACGAGCTCCTCGAATGCATGACGGCGCGGCGCATCGAGCTTCGCCTCTACTACTTCGGCATCGCGACGCTGCAGATCAGTTGCGTCTGGCTTCCCGGCGCGCGGGCCGATGCCGAAACCGCCATGACTTCGGTTCGGGACGCTGCAGCGCGCCTTGGCGAATCCGCGGAGCTCTTCGGCTGGTCAAGCGCGATGCTGGAAGCGGCGTTCCTCCAAATCGATCCTCAGTTTCTCGGAGCCGACCGGGATCACACCGCGGAGGGGGTCTGGAAACCGGAGCCGGCCGGGCGCTGCATGTGGTTCCACGTGATACCGGCCTTGGTCGTCCGCGGCGAAGAAGCCCCCTTGCTTCCGACCGCAAAGGCGGTCGGACCGGTTCACGACAAGTCCATCTTCGTCTACTCCAAGGGAGGCAAAGAGGCTCTGGTGGCCCCGAATATCGGCGTATCGCCGGTGGTCTCGCGAGACGCGACGCCGGAGGAGCTTC
>JAKAEN010000134.1 GCA_021818355.1 Actinomycetes bacterium
GAAGGCGTAGTGCAGGCCAAAGGTGATCTCGTCATGATGCCAGCTTCGATATGCCGGGTCGCGGGAGAGATAGTCGAGGGTGTCGTGCATCCAGCCCATGTTCCACTTGAAGCCGAAGCCAAGGCCCCCCTCGTAGGTGGGCCGCGCCACTTTGGGGAAGGCGGTCGACTCCTCGGCGATGGTGGTCGCCCCCAGCTGATGCACGGCCTCGTTCATCTCCTTCATGAAGGAGATGGCATCCAGGTCCTCCCTGCCTCCCAGCGCGTTGGGGACGTACTCGGAGCGGGAGTAGTCGAGATAGAGCATGGAGGCCACCGCATCGACGCGGAGCGCGTCGAAGTGGAACTGCTCGATCAGGTAGACGGCCGAGCCGATCAGAAAGCTGCGCACCTGGGGCCGTGCGTAGTCGAAGACCAGCGTCCCCCAGTCGGCGTGGCTGGCCATGCGTGGGTCCGACTTCTCATAGAGAGGCGAGCCGTCGAAGTCGGCCAGGGCGTAGGGGTCGCGCGGAAAGTGCGCGGGCGCCCAATCGCAGATCACCCCGATGCCGGCCTGGTGGAGCCGGTCGACGAAGGCGCGCAACTCGTCGGGGAGCCCGTAGCGCATCGTGGGTGCGTAGTAGGAGGTGGTCTGGTACCCCCAGGAGCCGTAGAAGGGATGCTCGGTGATGGGCATCAGCTCGACGTGGGTGAAGCCAAGCTCGCCCACGTAGTCGATGAGGAAGTCCGCAAGCTTGGCGTAGCTGAGCGGCTCGTCGGGGTGCCATGGGTCGCGGCGCAGGGAGCCGAGGTGCACCTCGTAGATGGAGACCGGCTTGTCGCCCAGCCAGTGGCCTCTCGCCTCCATCCAGGCGGAGTCCCCGAAGACGTGACGAGGAGGGGCCGCGATCACGGACCCCGCCGAGGGCGGCTCCGCGCTCTGGGTGGCAAAGGGGTCGGCCTTCTCCCGCACCGAGCCGTCGGGGCTGACGATGCGGTACTTGTAGCGCTGCCCCGGGCTCGCACCGGGGATGAAGCCCTCCCACACCCCGGATTCACCGAGCGGCTTGAGATGATAGGCCTCCTCGGGCACCCAGCCGTTCATGTCACCGATGACCGCCACCGTGCGGGCGCGCGGCGCCCAGGTCGCAAAATGGGTGCCGTCGGTGGCTCCATGGCGCCCCCAATGAGAGCCCAGAGCCTCCCAGGGCCTGAGATGCCGGCCGGTCCCGAAGAGATAGAGGTCGAATTCCGAGACGAAGCGCACCTCGCTTGCCATGGATCAACCTCCCCGGGTATTCGCGAACGGGCCTGTGCGGGCCCTAGCGAGCATATTCACGCCGCACGAGAGCGGTCAAGGAGCCCGGCGCCTGGCTGGCGGTGCCGGCCAGGCCATCCAGCCTCCAGGCCAGCCGCTCGAGCGCGATGGCGGGGCCGGCCGCCATCTCCGGGCGGAACCGGGTCTCATAGGCCAGCTCGTAGAGGGCCTTCTCGGTCTCGAACAAAGCAAGCAGGGCAACCCGCTCGGGCAGGCTCAGCATCTCCCCGCCCACGCGGGAGGTGGCGTATCCCTCCAGGGCGGCCGAGCGCAGCAGCTGGCGCAAGCCGTCGTCGGAGTCCGCCGGGGCAAGGTACCCGATCGAGCGCAGCAGGCCGGCCAGGTCGCGCTCGGCCAGCTCCATCGGTCCCGCTCCAGCCTCCGGCTCACCCTCGAAGTCGATGATCACGAGCGCGTCAGAAGAGCGCACCAGCTGGCCCAAGTGGAAGTCTCCATGGATGTGCGAGCAGGGGAAAGGACCTTCCAGGCCGGCGACGAGCGCGCGCAGTTCGGTTGCGGCCAGGCCGAAGCCCTCGCCCGGCCCGAGCGCCTCCAGGTGGAGCGCCAGGCGATCCTCCAGCCACCGCGAAAGCCGGTCGTGGCCGACCGTCGAGCTCTCCGGCCAGGAATCCTCCAGCCTGTCGTGCATCTCCCCCAGAGCGCGACCGCACTCCCGCACCAGCTTGGCGGTGCCCTGCAGGTCGCCTTCGTCGAGCAGCGACCCGGCGATCTCCCAGGCCGACCTGGGGTCCTCCAGGCGCTCGGTCACAAGGGCGGCCACGGAGCCGTCAGGGTATGAGAACTCACCCCAGAAGGAGGCTGCCACCCCCGATCCGGCCAGATGGTGGTAGAACTGCGCCTCCCGGGAGACGTCGCCGCAGCGCCGGTAGAACTTGCCGAAGCCGCCATCGCCTATTAGGAAGGCGGAGTTGGACTGGTCGAGAAAGATCGGCTCGGCGCTCCCCTTCACCAGGGCGGCGGCAACCTCGTCCGAGCGCGGTCCGGCGAAGGCGAGGGCGCGCAGCATGTCGACCAGTCCTTGGTCGAAGTCGGGCTCGAAGACCTCGCGCACCACCGGGGCACCGCCGCCGGCGGCGTCGAACGCGAAGGCAGCCCGGAAGCAACCCTGGGAGAAGGTGAGCTCAGCCAAGGCCACCCCGCGCTCCGGGCCACCCAGGACCGTGGTCACCAGCGCACGCTCCAGCCGCGCCTGCGTAGGCAGCCAGCGCCGCTCGGGCCCGGCTCCGGCGAAGAGCGCCTCGATGGCGGCCTCCAGCGCCCGGGCCCCGGTCATCGGCTACGCGCCTCCATAGGCGAAGTTCTCCACGCCGTCCGCGGACTGCACCGTGGCGGTGGTCCCGCGCCCGGAGGCGGAGATGTCGAACCAGAAGGTCCCGTAAGGGGCGATGGTGAGGGGATACGGCTCGTTGCGCACCTGTGGGAAGACGACTCCGCCCAGGAGTTCCCGGGGGATGCGCCCCACGTACTTGGAGAGATCCAAAGAGACCGGCATGGCGTTGCGCGCGAAGTTGTTCACGCAGAGCACCGCGGTCCCGGTTGCCTCGTCGCTGCGGATGAAGGAGAAGATGGAGTCGTTGTCGTTCTCCACGTCCTCGAACTCGCCCACTCCGAAGACCAGGTTCCCGCGGCGGATCCAGAGCATGTGCCTCAGCCACTGCAGGAAGGAGCCCGGGTTGAGGAGCTGCGCCTCCACGTTCAGGGCCTCGTACCCGTAGACCGGGTCCATGAGCACGGGCAGATAGAGAGAGGCGTTGTCGGCGCGCGAGAAGCCCGCGTTGCGGTCGCTCGACCACTGCATGGGAGTGCGCACCGAGTCGCGATCACCGAGGTAGATGTTGTCCCCCATCAGTATCTCGTCCCCGTAGTAGAGGACCGGGGAGCCTGGCAGCGAAAGCAGCAGGGAGTGGAGCAGCTCGGCGATGCGCCGGTCGTTCTCGATGAGCGGGGCCAGCCTGCGCCCGATCCCCACGTTGCGGCGGGCGCGCGGGTCGCGGGCGTACTCCTGGTACATGAAGACCCGCTCCTCGTCCGTCACCATCTCCAGTGTCAGCTCGTCGTGGTTGCGCAGGAAGGTACCCCACTGGCAGCCCTCGGGAATGGTCGGGGTCTCCAGGATGGCCGAACGCAGCGGGCCCGAGGACTCCTTCTTGATGGACATGAACATCTTGGGCATGATCGGGAAGTGGAAGGCCATGTGGCATTCGTCCCCCTGCCCGAAGTAGTCCACCACGTCCTTGGGGAGCTGGTTCGCCTCTGCCAGCAGGATCTTGTTGGGGTGCTTGGCGTCCACCTCGGCGCGGATCCTGCGCAGGAACTCGTGCGTCTGGGGAAGGTTCTCGCAGTTGGTGCCCTCGCGCTCGAAGAGGTAAGGGACGGCGTCGAGACGGAAGCCGTCGATCCCGAGCGTCAGCCAGAAGTCCAGGATGTCGAGCATCGCCTGGCCGACTTCGGGGTTGTCGTAGTTGAGATCGGGCTGGTGGCTGAAGAAGCGGTGCCAGTAGTACTGCTGGCGGGTCTCGTGAAACGTCCAGTTGGAGCGCTCGGTGTCGATGAAGATGATGCGCGCGTCGGAGTATCGCTCGTTGTCGTCGCTCCACACGTACCAGTCGGCCTTGGGATTGTCGCGGCCGGAGGAGGACTCGACGAACCAGGGATGCTGGTCGGAGGTGTGGTTGACCACCAGGTCGGCCACGATCTTGATCTGCCGGCGGTGGGCCTCCTCGATCAGCTCGGCCACGTTGTCCACGTTGCCGTAGGAGGAGTGCACGGTCAGGAAGTCGCTGATGTCGTATCCGCCGTCCCGTAGGGGGGACTCGTAGAAGGGAAGCAGCCAAAGGGTGTCGATACCCAGCCACTCCAGGTAGTCGAGCTTGGCGATCAGGCCGGGGATGTCCCCCACACCGTCACGATTCGAATCGAAGAATCCCCTGATCAAGACCTCGTAGAAGATCGAGTTCTTGTACCACTCCGGCTTTAGTTCAAAGCCCGACATCGCCGCCCTCTGCCAATGCGCCGTGTGACCGATCGCCTGCCGCCAGCGCCTAGCGCCAAGCCAATTACGAGGCTACATCCCCAGGCACCGCAGGCATCGACGAAGTCGTTGCAGCGCCTTTAATGCCGCCCTCATGTTGGGCGGCGCGGCCTTCCGGCTCGAGCAGGTGTGCCACCTGGGCGACCGGGTCCAGGCGCACGTAGGCGCGCTCCCCCTCCCAGATGAAGGTGGAGCCGCTCGCCCGGTCCCGGACGCGCAGAGTGGTGCCGGCTGCGAAGGCGCGGCGCACCGGACCGAGGTCGATGGTCCCCTCGCGGGCGTGATGAGGGGAGAGATTCACCACCACCAGCACCGCGTCCCCTCCGGGCTCGGTACGCAGATAGGCGGTGATCTCGGGATTGTCGCAGCCCACCGCCTCGTAGCCGCCCTGGTTGGCGAGGGCGGGATGGGCACGGCGGAAGGAGTTGAGGGTGGCGATGTAGGAGTCGAGCGGAGCGGGTGCGGAGAAGTCGCGATGGCGGAGCTGGTACTTCTCCGAATCCATGTACTCCTCGGAGTCGGGGGTGATGGGCTGGTTCTCTCCGAACTCGAAGCCGCTGTAGATCCCCCAGGAGGGCGCCATGGTGGCGGCCAGGGTGGCGCGCAGGGCGA
This sequence comes from Actinomycetes bacterium, assembly GCA_021818355.1. GTDB lineage: Bacteria > Actinomycetota > Acidimicrobiia > Acidimicrobiales > Acidimicrobiaceae > Acidithrix. The sequence continues at coordinate 4,961 of JAKAEN010000134.1, forward strand.
AGGCCGAGAGCGGCCCGTTGCGCAGGGGGTCGGCCAGGATGTCGGGGGTGTTGGTCCAGAAGTTGGGGCGCATGGTGGCCAGCGCCTCCGGCGAGGCGAGCTCAGCCCCATAGGACTCGAGCTCCCACTTGGTGACCCGCCAGGTGAAGTAGGTGTAGCTCTGGGAGAAGCCGATCTCCCCCAGGCGGTACATGAGCTTGGGCATGGTGAAGGCCTCGGCGAGCAGGATGGCCTCGGGATGCTCCCGTCGCAGCCGGCCGCAGACCCACTCCCAGAAGGGCAGTGGCTTGGTGTGGGGGTTGTCGACCCTGAAGATCCTCACCCCGGCCGCCAGCCAGTGCTCGAAGACCTGATAGGCGGCCTCCCAGAGGGCGGCGCGATCCTCCTCGCTCCCGGGCTGGAAGTTGACCGGAAAGACGTCCTGGTACTTCTTGGGAGGGTTCTCCGCATAGGCGATGGTCCCGTCCGCCCGGCGGTTGAACCACTCCGGGTGCTCGGCGACCCAGGGGTGGTCGGGGGAGCACTGAAAGGCTATGTCGAGCGCGATCTCCATGCCCCGCGCCCGCGCCGCCGAGACCAGCTCGGCGAAGTCCTCCGCGGAGCCCAGGCCCGGATCGATGGCGGTGTGCCCACCCTCGGAGGAGCCGATCGCCCAGGGGGAGCCCACGTCGCCCGCCTCGGCCACCAGGGAGTTGTTCCTCCCCTTGCGCTTGGTGACGCCGACCGGATGGATGGGCGGCAGGTAGATCACGTCGAAACCGAGCGCTGCCAGCCGCCCGAGCTGGGCCGTCACCCCTTTGAACCCGCCGAAGGAGCGGGGGAAGAGCTCGTACCAGGCCCCCACTGCCGCCAGGCGGTCCTCGCAGCGGATCTCCTGGCCACGGAAGATTGTGGCCAGCTCGTGGCGGGCAGGTAGGCGCGCGAGCTGGCGGGCCGCGGGGGCCTCGAGCGCCTGCAGCCGGGTGGAGGGCTCCAGCTGGGCGTCCTCCAGGAGCTCGGCCAGCCGCGCCAGCTCCCGCCTGCGGGCCGCCGCCCTGTCGGCGGAGGGCCGCAGCGCGTGGCCGAGTGCGGGGAAGGCGGCCAGGGTGGCGTCTTCGGCCTGGGCGCGAAAGAGTTGGGCGATGTCGGCCAGCTCCAGCTCGCAGCTCTCGCCGATGGCCAGCTTGCGCGCCGCCAGCTCGGCCAAGCGTTCGGCCTCGTCCATCCAGGCCAGGACCACGGGGAGATACTCACCCGGCGCGGGTGGCGTCCACACGCCACGGTAGCGGTCGTTGCCGAGCTCCTCGAGCTCCGACCAATGCGCGTTCCCGAGCTCGGCCGGGCTCTGCGCACTCATCGCATCGGAGGCGGGGAGGACCCCGAAGACGGCCCTGCGGGGAAGCTTGGGCTCACCGACCAGATCGAAGACGAACTCCATCGCAAGGCCGGCGACGGCTTTGATGGCGCCCGAACGATAGAGGGTGCGCGGGGCCACCTGGTTCACGAATATGGGAGCAGGCACACTCCGAAACTAGTTGCCCACCACCCCTTGCGGTAATGAAAGCCCTAATCGGGCATGGAGGCCTTGTTCAAGCGCCCTTGCCAAAAGGCCCATTCGGTGCGCCCATCGCCCTGCACGAAGACGATATCCATGTCGGAGATGGAGGAGATGACCTCACCGCAGGACTTGCAGCGCACTTCCGTGTCGGTCTCCCCACCGCAGCCTGCGTGGGTCACCCGCGTCGGCAAATCCTGGTCACCGTAATACCAGCGTTCGCCCCACTCCCGAAGTGCCGCGAGAATTATGAAAATATCCTCACCTTTAGGAGTCAGTACATACTCGTATCGCGCGGGACGCTCCACGTAAAGACGCTTCTCCATCAGGCCCACGTCGATGAGCTTCTTAATGCGGGAGGAGAGAATGTTCCTGGCGATGCCCAGGTGGCTGTGAAACTCGTCGAAGCGCTTCACGCCCATCAGGGCGTCCCGGATTATGAGAAGCGTCCACCAGTCTCCCACCATCTCCAGAGTTTTGGCGATCGCCGATTCGTACATTTCCCTTTCGGACTTGCGCGGCACGGCTCAATCACCGCCCGCTATTGTCCGGTTGTTGACCGCCGTAGACATCAGGTCACCGCCCCTCCGTTTGCCACTGTGGTGGACAATAACCAAGCCTTGTATCAACCTGCAACTCCGTGAATATTCGACGACTTTACACCAATTCCGCGCGTTCGTGCATCCACCTAAAAACGCGGATCCGAACCGGAATATCCCGGTCAAAGTGACCCATTAGTAGCTTTCCACTACCTTCTCATTGACCTGCACATTTGCTCGCGCAAACAATTTGCTGGCATTGGTGCCACTTTCCCTGGGCAGGATGAACCCCTCGCATGGGGGAGCTGCCCGCTTGGCAAATTCCAATTACCGAAACGCCGGGGCCCCAATATTCCACTTACGGAGGGGAGAGGTCCCCATCCAGGAGGGGCCACGGGCATAGACTTTGCCGGGTGGAAGCGGCGCGCGAAGGCGCCACTATAGCTAAACAAAACCAATCCCAAGGAGAGAGCATGGCGTCTTCTTCCGGCACCGAGACCGGCATCAGAGTCGGATTCATAGGCCTGGGGCTGATGGGAAAGCCCATGGCCAGGAACCTCCTGGCCGCGGGCAACCGCCTCATGGTCGCCTCCCGCTCGCGTGGCCCGGTCGACGAGCTGGTTACCGCGGGGGCCTCGGCCTCCACCGGCCTGGCCGAGCTGGCCGGCTTTGCCGAAGTGGTGATAACCATGCTTCCCACGCCCGCGGTAACCCGCGAAGTTGTCCTGCAACATGGCCTGCTGGAGGCGATGCGGCCCGGCTCCCTCTTCATCGACATGGGCACCGAGACTCCGGAGCTGGCCAAGGAGATCCATGCCCGGGCAGGCGAGCTGGGCGTCGAGGCGCTGGACGCCCCGGTCTCCGGCGGCGACACCGGGGCAATCG
>JAKAEN010000135.1 GCA_021818355.1 Actinomycetes bacterium
CGGTGGTGGTGACCCGCGATGGCCTTCATCTCGGCATTGGCCGACCTGGGCCCAGAGGGCTGGTGGCGCCTGGCCGGCACGCTCCGTCGTGAGGGCCGCGAAGACGAGATCCATGCCGCCTATCCGTACCTCAACGCTGCGACCGCCACCATGTCGCCCGGCGAGAACGAGGTGGTACTCGCGGTTATGGACCTGGCCACCTATCTCGTCGACGCCGCGGTCTCCACTTACCGCCTCGAGCGCGCGATCACCGTCAACGAGCGCGAGCTGCTGGTACGGCAGTGCAGCCAGCCGGTCGAAGCGCTGGTTTGCGCGGATCGGCTGATGCCCGAGGCCACGCGAGGCGTCTTCGCCCCGCTTGTCGAGACCTTTGGGCCGCGCTTCTCGGTCGAACAGTTTCTTGGCGACACTCTGGTGCCGCGGCCAAACGCTCCGGCTCCACCGGAGCGCACGTTCTTCCAGTTGCCCACCTCGACCATCGGCCGTGGCCTGGGTGATGGTCCCTTCATGGATCCGGCCTGGCTGCGTCCGGAATTCCGATGAACCTCGAGGCTCGCAACCCTGCCAGGAAATGTGGCTATGTCCTTGCCGGGGCGGACGGCCGCGCCCTTAGCGTGAGCGCTCACGACGGGGCGGTGGCTGGAGACACCAGAGTCGAGCCCGGAGCGCGGCTGTGTGTCGACTACGCCCACGGCAAGTGGCTTTTCGCCGCCATCGATCCTCCCACGGCCGGCTCTCTGGCCAGCCTGCGCGTCTCGCGTTCCGAGGATTGGCCACCGCGACTCTTCAAGGTGGAGCTCCCCGCAGCTCACCGCCGGCTGAGGGCCTACCCCCAGACGTTTGCCTCGCCCTTCTTGGACGTGGTCGAAGAATTCCCGGCCTGCCGGGTCTTTGGCAGGTACGGCCGGCAGGTGATCACCTTCGTGGGCGCGATGGTCGTACTCAACCCCGAGGGCTGGAGCCGCCTGGCGCACCTGAACCTCGCGCGCGAAGCGAGGATGGGGGACTACCAGCTCGAAATCCAGAAGGCGCGAACCGAGCTCGCATTGTGCACCGAGGGCGCCGGTTGCAACCGCCGCCGGGTGGCTGTGGCGACGGAGGAGCTGGTGCGCCACTACGCCTGGACCGAAGCGGCTCGTCAGGCGATTCCCGAGGACATCAACGCCACCCCTCAGGGCGTCACCCGCGCTCGCGTCTCCAACTGGATAACCCTGGCCGCCCGGGCCCTGGCGGTCCAGGACCTGCTTACCGAAGCCACGCTGGAAGAGCTGCTCACGCCCTTCATCACGGTGATGGGACCCGTCTGGGAGCGCAAGAAGCTCGTTGACGCCGGTGCACAGCCGGGCCCCCGCACAGGAAACCCTCCGGCCTTCCGCCCCGCGCCTTCAATCCCCCTCAGTGCCTGGATCCCGGCGACCGAGCCGCTCGAATTCGACCCCTTCTGAGAAGTTGCCGGCCGGCTTCGCGCTGGCCCTTCAGCGAGGGCACCCCGCTGGGCCAATCTGGAACTCGACCGAAGGAGAACCGTGCGCGCCTACCTGCTCACCGACAACGCCGGCATGCCCTACACCTTCGCCTCTGGTCCGACCAACGCCGACGGCACCCCTACCCGCCAGCTCATCTCCTTCCCGGCCCCGGAGCTCCCGCCTGCGGCCCCCGGCGCCACCATGCGCTCCGCGGCAACCATTCCCCACCATGACCTTCCGGGCATACCAGTGGGCGATCGCCCGGAGTTCGCCATCCGCGACGTCGGACACGACATGCTGCCCGGCAAGCGCTGGCCGCTGCGCATGTTCGAGGTGGAGACGGGCCCGGGAACCCGGGAGGACCGCTTCTCCCCGGAGTGCCTTTACGCACCCTCGCTCACGGTGGAGAGGGAGGTGCCCCTGGACCTGGCCTTCGGCCCCAACCGCGAGCAGGTTGGCCGCTACATCGACATGCTCGTCACGCTGTCCGAAGAAGCCTGGTGGCGCCTGGCCACCTGCGTGGACGCCGAGTCACGCGATCCGGCCGCCGATGATCTGCGTAATGACCGCAGGCTGCGCCTAAAGAGCCATATGTTCGACAACATCCGCACCCGGGAACCCGACATCTGGGCCTTTGCGGCGGCCAGCTTCGGCATGGCCAAGGTGGCCGTCCGGCTTCATTCCATGCCAGCTCTGCTGCGCGAGCGGTTCCCCGAGGCCGCCCGGCGACTGGTTGAGAACGAGCTCGTCGAAGGCGCTTGGGCGCTCGCCGTCCGGCGAGGCCTGGATCCGAGCGTGTTTGCCGACACACTGGAGCCGGTGGCCAAGGTTCTCGGCCCGCGCTGGGAGAATCTGGCCCCGGGCATATCTCTGGCGCCGCCCGCTCCGGGTCTGGCCGGCCCTGGCCAATCCCTTCAGGGGGTAGAGCTGTGAGGGCCTATGTCCTGACCGGGGCCGACTGTAGCGCCTACGCCGGCGAGTCCAGACATCGTCTTGAGCCCGGGGCGATCGTGACCGCATCGCCGGTCCTCGACAAAGACCTCGATCGCTTTTGGGTTGGCCGGGATCCTGATGCCGCCCTCTTCAGGCTCCAGCGCCAACGCAAGCTGGTGAAGAAGCCCTGGCCCCTGCACCTCTTCGAGGTGGAGGTCCTTGTGCCCCGGGCGCACTTCAGGCACTATTTGCTCAACAACGCCAGCGGCGAGGAGCCGGCCGAATCCTTCGAGGTGCTGGCCGAGATCCCCGCCGACCAACTCTGTGGTCCCTACGGCGCCCAGGTGTTTCGTTTTGCCCAGCGCCTGCGCGACCTTGACGCCGAAGGCTGGTTCCGCGTCTCGGTCGCCGCGATCGGCAGCCCCAGGGCCGAGGATGCCGCGGCTTGGGCGAGACAGCTGAACGAGACCCGTACCGCCAGTCCAAAGCATGATGGCGAGGACCTCCTGCGCCGCGAAGCGGCCGCCGGGGTCGTGGTGGGCTCCTACGCCTTCCCGCAGCTTCCAGACACGGCCCGGGGGCTGTCCACGAAACCCGCCGGCTGGCCCACCCGCCGGATCGAGGCAGTGCTGGCCGCCCGCGCGTTGGCGGCTCCCGAAGCGATAGAGGCCGAGCTGTTCGAAGAGATCCTCGAGCCGTTTGTCCGGGTGATGGGGGAGGACTGGTTCACCTCGCCGTCCCAAGTACCGCCACTGCCCTGGCCCCACGGCCCGGTAATGGAGCACCCCTCTAGCTTTCCCGAGAATGGACTTGCCCCATGAAGGCGTACCTGCTCACCTCCGCAGACGGAGAAGGCTTTGGCCCCGACTACGAGCCCGCCGCAAAGCCCGAACTCTGGGTCGGACTGGACCCGTCTTCGGCGCTGTGGGCATGGCGCAAGTCGAACGGCCCCGAAGACCCCCCGGCCTGGCCCCTACGGCTCTTCGAGGGGGAGACACTCGATTGCCGTCCGCCGCGGCGCCGATCAGCCCGAAACCAACCGTGCATCGCGACCGTGCCCTACTTCGACGTGAAGGCCGAGATCCCGGCCCATCGGATCTGTGGGCGTTATGGAGCACAGGTTTTCGGCTTCATCGACCGGCTGCGAGCGCTGAGTGAGGAGGACTGGCATCGAATCGCGGCCGCACCGCTCGGCAATGAGCGAGCCCGGGATCCCATGGGATATTCCCTCGACCTCCTGGGCGAGTACTTCGCAATACGCGCCAAGCTCGGAAGGCACGGGATACACGTGGCCCGCACAGCCGAGATCCTCGCCCAGTCATGGACCGGCACGCTCGCCAACGCCAGAGTGGCCTGGCGCGATAGCCACCCCTTCGTCTGGATCGCGATTCGACAGAACGAGATGTCTCTGGCAGCGGCTGCCCTCGCCTTTCCCGACCGCTTCCCCCCAAGCCTCTTCGAGCGGGCCCTCGAACCCTTCGCGCGAGTGATGGGGGATGGGTGGTTCCGCTCGCCGTCCCGAGTACCAGCGCTGGCCTGGCCCCATGGCCCCGTAGTTGAGCCCCCCTCTAGCTTTCCCGAGAATGGACTTGCCCCATGAAGGCGTACCTACTCACCGATGAGGTTGGTTCCGCCTACGGCCCGGGTGGAGAATACATCGCGGAACCCGGCGCGGTCCTGGACATGCCCAGGGATAGGTCGATCTCGGATCACTGGGCGGCGCTCTATCCCACCTCCGCCTATGCGGCCTGGATGAGCTCGGTCTATGTCGACTCCATCGGATGGCCACTGAGGCTCTTCGAAGTGGACGTCCCGCCAGCCGCCCCCGCCCAGGGATTGAACGCGAACCGGAAGCGGGTCAAGCGCAATACGGCCCAAGAGGGCACCATGCTCGCGGTGGAACGGCTCGAGGTCCTGTCCGAGATGCCCGCCCACCGGATCTGTGGCCGCTATGGCGAGCAGGTCTTCGACTTCATCGACCGGCTGCTGGACCTTAGCCAGGAGAACTGGCGTCGGATGCTGGGTGCGTCCAGACCCCGGGACGGATCGGCCCGGCCGGGCGCCTACCAAAGTGAATTGTCCCGGGCTCTCGATGCGAACCTGTCCCCGGTCGCGTATCACCTCACGCTCGCAGCCTGGAGTGCGTCGCACCTGGTGGGTGACATAACCCAATACAGGACGCACTTCCTCGGCGAGGACCTCGTGGACAGGGTGACCCAGGCTCGCCTGAGCCAAGTGAGACTGGCCGCCAGGGCCCTCGCCTTTCCCGACAAGACGGCCCCGGCCCTCTTCGACGAGATCCTGGCCCCCGTCGTCGGCGTGATGGGCGATGACTGGTTCCGCTCACCTACAGACATCGCCAAAGCGAGGTCCACCCGGGCTACCAGGGCGGCCCGGCTCCAGGGCCAATCCCCGGCCCTGCCCCCAGCCGTATCCCTGGCGCTATCAGCCCCCGGGACCGGCCTGGGCGCCCAACCCGGCACCCCTGGAGAAAGGAGCCTCGGACTATGAAGGCCTACCTGCTCACGCCGCCCGATGGCCAGGTGCTGGCCCCGGTGTTCAAGCTCTTCGCCCAAGTGGGCACGACGCTGGATGCTCCGCCCGAGCGCGGTCCAGACCGGGGCTTCTGGGTGGCGCTCGATCCGGCATCTGCGATCGCGGCCGCGGACAAACTCGACTCCTTTACTCTCCAGCCGTACTGGCCCCTGCGCCTCTTCGAGCTGGAGATAGAGGACCGCCGCACACTCCGCAGAGGCTCGCCTTCTGATGCCAGCCTGGTCCGGATGAAGCGGTTCGACTTGAAGGCCGAGATCCCGGCCTGGAAGATCTGCGGCCGCTACGGAGAACAGGTATTCGACTTCATCTCCAAGCTCCGCGCCCTGGCCCCCGAGCAGTGGCGTCGCATCGCGGACGCACCGCTCACGCCCGTGCGCTTCGGAGACCCGCTCATGGTGGACTTCGAGCTGAGGCGCCAGGTCATGCTGGCCGTTGGCGGCGCCACAGCCGATCGCACCGCGCTGATGGGCAACGCGGAGTTCATGGTGCGCGAGAATGTCTGGAACAAGGCCCTGGTCGAGGCGGGCGGCCTGGCCACGAATTTGCCCGCACCCCAGCCCGCCGCAGCCCCGACCGCGGCGAACTGGACCCAGCTCCGCATGGGCGACGCCGTCAACGCCGCCATCTGCCTCTCGGCGCCGGACCTGGTCCCCGCGGAACTCTTCACCGAGATCCTCCGGCCCTATGTGAGCGTCATGGGCGACGAATGGTTCCGCTCGGCCGGCGATGTCATCAACAACCGTCGCGCCAGAGCCCGTGGCCTCCATCGATCGGCCCCCGCTCCGCCCCCAGCCATATCCCTGGCGCCACCGCCGGCATCGCCAAGCCCAAGCAGCCCCTCGCCGTCCACCCAGGAGCCGACATGGCCCACTATCTGCTAACCGACTCCGATGGCTGGCTGCTGTCGAGCGCCTTCCTTGGCGAGTTCCAGCGCGAGTTCGCCCCGGACCGCCCTCCTGTGGCCGTGGTCGGCCAGCGCCTCAGTGTCATCAGGCGAGTGGGGGAGTGCTGCAAGGATCCGCGAGGGCCGCACTTCACGCCGCTGATCAAGATCGGCCAGAACCCCGCGGCCGCGGGGATCATGTCCGCGTCCGAACTGACCTGGCCCATGCGCCTGTTCAAGGTGGCCAAGATCAGCCCAGACCCCGCACGGCTGCGTATGTCGAAGATGGCGACAGCCGTGGATGTGCTGGCCGAGCTCCCGATCGGCCGCCTCTTCGGTCCCAACGGCGACAACGTCGCCGCCTTGATCGATGGCCTCGCCGGCCTGGGCCCCGAGCAATGGATCCGCGCTGGCTTGGCCAACGACGCCCGCTTCGCCCGCGGCGCCAAGAAGGAGCTTTCACCGGGCAAACAGGTGGCACTCGCCCCCTGGGTGACCGCACAGCTCGTCGCGAAGGCAGAGGGCCTGCGCCCGGTGCGCCGCGATGAAATAGACCTGGCTGTCATGTTGGCCGCAAGTCTCACCAGGCCCGCGCGGCTCAAGGCCGACGAACTGCTGCACGGCACCTCGACCATCGGAGACTGGCCTTCAGCGCGCTCGGTCTACATGGGCGCGATCCACGCGGTCTCGCTTGGCCCGGCAGTGCCGCCCACGGTCTTCGAGCTGGCCACTGCGGCCTTGCGCACGGTTCTCGAGCTACCGGAGCTGCCGCCGGCGAAGAGTTCGAAGTCCCGATCCGCAACGCACTCCGTTTCCCCCGCCGCCGGACCCCTGCCCCACACGGTTTGGAACGGCACCTCGATCATTGTCGACCGGGGAGACCAGGGATACGGGCTCGCGTTTTAGGAAACCCACAGGCAATCTCCATCTGGCCCTTCAGCGAGAGGGGTCACCCGGGCCAGAGTGGGACGTTGGCGTCAGCCAGGCGTCTGTTCCAGGGAGATTGACGATGCCAATTGGATATTTGACTACAGGCGAAGACGGCTGCGCCATCGACTCCGAGTTCGAACCGGACCTGACCCCGGGTGTGCGCCAGGAGTTCGACGACCCTGCGTACCTTGGTCTCACCCCGGCGGCCTTACTCGCATTCACGGCCCGGCCGGCCTTGGACCCGATGACCGATGGCGCGCCGGCTCGGCTCTTTAGCGTGCGCTACAAGCGCCGCGACATCGTCTCTGACGATTGGCTGGACGAAGCCAACGACATCAACGGCGAGGAGCCGTCGGTGGTTGCCGTGTGTGGCTTTACCGTGATCCGCGAACTGCCCAAAAGCCGGTTCTTCGGGCCTTCCGGGTGGCAGGTCGTCTCGCTCCTAGAGGCTCTGAACCGGCTGGCGGAGAAGCACGATTGGTCAGCCGCGCGCGCCTTCGACATCTTCCGGAGGGCTTTCCCGGGCTCAGAGCAAGAGGTTGACGATCAACAGGCGGCGGTCATGGGGCGGATCGAGTCCTACCTCGCCGCCCTGGGCCCTGGCCGCCGCGCTAGCGCGGAAACCGCGTTCGAGACAGGCAGGACGCTCGTAGAGGAGATGCCCTACGCCTTGGTTTACGACAACGACGAGGAGTGGCTGACCGCGGCCGCCGAATACCAATGGGCCACCGCGGCCCAGGTCCTTGCCCTGGGCGACGTGATTCCGGCAGAGCTGTTGGCAGAGGTGCTTGCCCCGATCGGGGCTGTGATCGACGCAACGGGGCGGATCGATCTCTCGCCCCTACTCGATGGGCCGGTCGACGTGCCGCCAGCCGCACAGCCCAGGCCGGCGGTTGTCCCAGCTGCGGCCCAGGAGCTTCCGCCGGCGGCCCCGGAGTCGGCCTCGACTAGCTCTTAGCCTGGATCCACCGACGAACGCGTGTTTCGAGTGGCCGAAAAACGAAGAAAGTGCCCTCTGACCTGGTAGAATTGGAGTTGTAACACCAACCAGTTCC
>JAKAEN010000136.1 GCA_021818355.1 Actinomycetes bacterium
GGCCCCCACGACCTCGTCGATTTCGTCGACGTGCTCGAAGCGTCCTCGGCCACTGGCGAACCAGGGTTCCTCCGCTATCTCCGGCCGGCCGACGAGGTTCATGACCCGCTCCGCGATCCGCTGGGCGCTGGCCGACACGGCCACCCACGATCCGTCCTTGGTGCGGTAGGTGTTGCGCGGCGCGTTGTTGGTCGACCGGTTGCCGTGGCGGGTCTCGATCTCGCCGGTATGCCGATAGACGGCGGGAGAAGGGCCGACCGCGGTCATGATCGGCTCGAGGATGCTCATGTCGATGTCTTGGCCACCCCCGCCCTGCACCTCTCGGTGCCGCAGCGCCATGGTCACCGCGGCAGCCCCGGCGATCCCGCAGATGCTGTCTGCGAGGCCGAAGGCCGGCAGAGTCGGCGGGCCATCGGCCTCGCCGGTCAGATGCGCGAATCCGCTCATCGCCTCCGCAAGTGTCCCGAAACCAGGCCTTGAGGAGTAGGGGCCGGTCTGGCCGAAACCGGTGAGGCGGAGAATGATCAGGCCGGGGTTTATGCCCCTCAGGACCTCGGGTCCGATGCCCCACCGCTCCAGGGTCCCGGGCCGGAAATTCTCCACCATCACGTCTGTATGGGCGACCAGGCGCTTGAGAAGCTCGGCACCCTGCTCGGTATGGAGATCAATGGCCACGGTCCTCTTGTTCCGCGCCACCTCCTTCCACCACAGCGGTACGCCGTCGGCCGCACGGCCATGGCCCCGAAGATTGTCGCCTCCGCGAGGATTCTCGATCTTGATGACGTCCGCGCCGTAGTCGCCGAGAATCTGGCAGCACAGCGGACCGGCCAGGATACTGGACGCATCCAGCACGCGAACCCCGCTCAATGGTCCAGGATAACTCTCAGTCATTTCACCTTGTTTCGCTATTTGAAACGTCTTTCCGACTAACATTAGCCGCGCCAATTCCAGTGGGCAAGCACGCAATCGTGCCATTTATACAGGGCCGCCCCGTGGCGGCCATCACGGCAACGAAAACCGTCGGTGCCGTTTCCGCTGCCCCTCAAATCCTCAAGCGCAACGCACCGAACTACCAATGCCTGCAATGCGATCAGCCAAGGCGCACCCTCCTCAACTCAGCCGATAACGGGGCAAGGGAGTCCCCTCTCGCCAGCGCTGCGACCTCCGCCAAAAGGCCATCTGCCAACTCTTCGCCCACGCTCGCTTCCAGAAGCCGGCGGGGCTTGGAGCGTACTTCCGGATCGAGGAGCGCCAGTGGGCCATCGCCTCTGGGCACGGACCACTCGCCGCGAAGCGTGCGTCCTGAGAGCAGGTGAACTTCGATCATGGCGGGGCGGCCGGCCGGGTAGCCGCCATCCATCTCCGCATTGGCCGAGACTCGTACCCGCTTGGCAAGCCCGGCCGCCGCGGAGTCGTCTATCCCGCCCTCGGGAATGGAGGCTTCGTCGAGGCGGCCGTTGGCGAGCGCCGAGGCGACGACGTAGGGGAGCGAAAATCTGGCGCGGAGATCATCCACCGGCTCGGCGTCGTCGAAAGCCGCAGCGCCCGAGTAGGTCTCTACCACGACATTATCCACTTCGTCCGGGTCAATTCGCTCGCCGCCAAGGAGGGAAACCGCGGCATCTATCGCCCCGTGCAGGTGTGCGCAGGCGGGATGGATCTTTATGTATCCGCCCGTTATCAAGTATTCTTTCCAGCTTCCATCGGGATTCAGAGAAGTGGGTATTGCCGACCAATCGAAGTGGGCCGCAGTATGGGCAAGCCAATGTCTCTCGAGGACGTCCTCTTCCGCATCGAATCCGGCCAGGGCGGCATAGGTCGCCATCACTGCCGACTGGCAAGCTGAGGCAAGGGCGAGGTGAGAGGCGCTCCGGCCCCTGAAAACGGTTTCGGCGTCGAATGCCTGTGGCGCCGACGCGGCGATGCGGATGGCCGATCGGATCACCGACGACTCTCCACCACTAACCAGGTGGGCTCCGGCCGCCGCCGCCCCTACCAGCGCCCAGGTGCCGATGTCGTGCACCCCCGCCGGAGTGCCTCCCATGGCGATCCCGATGCGCACGCCCAACTCGTAGCCCGCGAGCATGGCGCTCATGAATGCATCCCCGTCGGCGCCCGACTCCTCGCCGAGTGCAAGGAGGACCGGCACCAGGTGCGAGGCCGGATGCCCCTTGGCCAGGCGATGGCCGTCCTGGAGTTGCTCGGCGGCCACACCCAGAGCGTTGCAGTAGGCGGCCGAGGAGGCGGGCACGCCGCGACCCTCCCCGATCAGCGTCGACGCTCCGTCGCCCGTCCCGGCGGCTCTGCGCATCGCCGTCACGTCGCGCCTTGCGCCACCGGAGACGCCGGTGGCCAGGACGTCTGCCACGAGAAACTCCGCGCGCTCGCGCACATCGGCCGGAGCCGCGTCGAAGCGCGTCCGCGCCGCCGCTTCAGCCAACATGTCCGCAAGCCCGCCACTCATGGCTAGCTCCTGCTTCCCTCGTAAAAAGTGTGTCCCATCTTGGCCGAGACCTTCTTGGTCGTCTCGAGCAGCGCCGCAGCGCACTCGCCCACCTCACCTGCCATCCGCTCGGAGGGCCCGCAGACGCTGATAACCGCCAGGGGCACGCCCCTGTAATCGAGAACCGGCGCGGCCACCGAGCCGGCCCCGGGCTGACGCTCTCCCAAAGAGGCGGCGTATCCGACTTCGCGAATGTGGTCCAGCTCCCGCCTCAGCACACCGGGATCGGTTTGGGTGATCGGCGTCAGCTTGGGCAAGGGCTCGGAGAGATAGACGTCTATCTCCTCTTGGGGAAGGAAGGCGAGAAACGCCTTGGAGGAAGCTCCGGCGTGCAGCGGATAGGAGACGCCGATCTGCACCATCATCAGCACTTCGCGATCCGGGGTCACTTGATCGACGTAGACGCGCGAGCTGCCGGTTCGGATGGAGAGGGTGGCGGTCTCATTGGTGGAGCGCGAAAGCTCCACCAGCTCGGGGGCGGCCACCTTGCGCACGTCGAGCTTGTTCAGATATGTCAGGCCCAGGCTTACCACGACGGGGCCGAGCGCGTAACGATGACTCACCGGATCGATCTCGACGATCCCCTTGTTCTTGAGGGAGGACAGGATCCGGTGCACCGCCGCCTTGGAGAGACCAAGGGCGTTGGCGATCTCGGTCACTCCCAACCTCTGCGTTGGCTGCTCGGAGAAGAGCAGCAGCACATCGGCCGCTCGCTCGACTGTCACTGTCGAAGATCCCTTGGGGCGCTCAGTCATCTTGCGCCACCAGCCCTTTCATGTCCGTCAACCACGCCCGCCACATGGCGGCGGGACGCCCCCGATTGGGCAAGGCAAAGCCTAACCCCGAAGCATTTTCGGCTCCAACCGATTCGAATTTCCCCGGGGCGCCCCCGGGGCGCCGCGAAGGCACCCCGGAGAACGTCCGGTTTTGGCTTATTGCAGCGTGGAGACCGGCACCTTCCAGGTGGAGGCGTAGCCCTGCAGGAAGGCGTTGCCATAGCCCTGGCCGGATGCCGCCGGCACGCCGAAGTCGGTCACGTTGGACTTGTCGACGATGCGCGGGATGATCTGCTCGTTGCCCGGCTGCATGCCCGCCATGATGCGCATGGCCTGATCAAGACCGGCCGCGGCGACGGCGGAGGTGTTCTCGCCGACGTCCATGGAGACGATGTTTCCGGTGCGGATCATGTCAATGATCGCCGGGGTCCCGTTGAAGCTTGCCACGTGCACCTGGCCGACCTTGTTGGCCGCCGTGATCGCCGGAGCGATGAAGAGGGCCATCGAGTCGAAGACCGGCAGGATGTAGTTGATGCCGGGGTCGCCCGCGAGCGAGCCCTCGACGGTGGTCTGCAGCTTCGTCGCCCAGTCGACCGGGTTCACGTTGACCGCGCTTATCTTGCAGCTCGGGCAGACCTTGGCCATCTCCTGGTTGACACCGTTCTGCACCGCCTGGGAGCTGACGTCGGCGTTGGAGGTTACCACCAGGACGTCCGCCTTGCCCTGGGTCTGGGCCACGGCCCAGGCCGCCATCAGCTCACCCGCCAACTTGAAGGGGGCGAAGGTGTAGGCCGCCACGTTGGGGTCGGTCGGCTGGCTTGGGTCACGCTCGTTGGTGTCCACGGTCGGGATCCCGGCCGCCTTGGCCGCCTGGACCTGAGGCGCGAGCATCTCCGGCGGGATTCCGGCCAGGAGGTCGATCACGTTCGCCTTCTGGCTGATCGCCTGGTTCATGCCCTGAACCCACTGGGACTGCTGCTGCTGGTTGGTGTAGTCGACGTAGTTGATGCCCAGCTTCTTGGCGTACTGGCCCATCACCTGATCGACGGTGTTCACGAACGGGACGGCCGAGTTGGCCGGGATGCTGAAGATGGTCTTGCCGGCCAGCTTGGTGGCGTCGAAGCTAGGGCCGGGAGATACGAACTTCGGATTTCCCGTGTACTGGTTGATCAATGACTGCGCCAATGCAACGTTGCCTCCGGAGGCCGCGGTGGTGGCGGAGCCGCCGGTTGTCGTGGTGGACGAAGACGAGCCGCTGCCGCATGCGGCGGCGACCATTCCCAGGGCGCCCAACGCCATTGCGGCGCGGATGGTGCCCTTCTTTCCTGCTCTCATTTGGATATTCCCCTTCCCGGGTCCCCCATGCGGACCCTTTTTGCGCTACCCCCGTTGCCCGGGACATTGGACCTCAGATTGTGGCTACTCCCCGCCGGTGCCAAGGACCGCTCCTCCGGCTGGTGGGGACTGCGAGGCGACGGCCTGCCCGGGCGTGCCCGAGCCTTCCGCCTTCCCCGCATCTCCCAGCTGCTGTGGTTCCATCGGCAACTGGGAGGCATCTTTGCGGCGCTTGTTCCGGCGCGTGATCCCCGAGAGGAGCACGGCGATGACCAGGGCGCCACCGTAGAAGAGCTGCTGCACGAAGGTCTGGACACCCAGAAGGGCGAGGCCCGAGATCCCCGTGGTCAAGAAGTAGACGGCCACCAGCGTGCCCCAGGCGTTGAAGCGCCCCGGCGAGATGGTGGTAGAGCCGAGGAAGACCGCGGCGAAGGCCGGCAGCAGAAGCGTCGTCCCCGCCGTCGGATCGGCCGACCCGCTGGTTCCCACGTAGACCACGCCGGCCAAGGCACCGACAGCGCCGGCGGCCACGAAGGCGAGGATGCGGATCCTCTTGACACGCATTCCGCTGAGGCGGGCCACCTCGCGTCCCCGGCCCACCACGAGTATCCGCCGGCCCGCCGGCGTGTACTCGAATATGTACCAGACGATGGCGGCCGCGATCAATAAGTAGAAGAACTCCAGCGAAAGCCCGCCCAGTCGATGCACAACCACCATGTTGATGAGCGGCTGGGAGATTCCGGAGACCGGGGTCGAGTTGGAGATCCATAATGTCACCCCGTTCACGACCGTCCCCATACCGAGCGTCACGATGAAGGGGTCGATGCCCGCGCCCACACAGATGATTCCGTTCAAGAGGCCGATGGCCGCGCCGACGACCACCGCGATCAGAGCCGCCAACCACACGTTCATCCCGTGGTTGACGTTCAGGATCGCGACGATCATCCCCGAGAGGGTGAGGACGCTGGCCACTGAAAGGTCGTAGTCCCCGGCACTCAGCGGAATAAGCAGGCCGAGGGAGAGGATCCCGAGCGGCGCCTGCGAGGCGAGCAAGGTCTCAAAATTGGACGCCGTGGGAAAGGTCTTCGGCCTGAGCAGGGAGAAGACGATGATGACGATCACCCAGACGATGATCACGCCGTAACGGCGAACGAACCCATCTTGGGTCCGGCGCGGTGCCGCGCTCAAGCTTGCCCTCCCTTTTCCGGCCACGCCGTTCGGCGCAACCCGTTCCAACAAATCCCCACCAGGCCGTGTCCGGCCTGGAAACTCTCATGGCACATCCGCACGGCTACAGGTCCTCCAGCAGGGCGGCGGCCTTGGAAAGGTCCGCGCTCCGGCGCATTCCGAGGTAGGCGGCCTGGGCTATGGCGTCGACGGAGATGTCCGCGCTCTCGATCCGCTCCGCCACTCTCCCTTCGGAGATGACCACCACCCGATCGGAGATGCCGGCCACCTCCTCCCAGTCGGCGCTGGCATAGACGACCGCCGCGCCGCGCGCCGCGGCTCCACGGACCAGTTCGTAGATGCGCTGGCGCGCACCGATGTCCACTCCCTGGGTGGGCTCGTTGAGCAGCACGTAGAGCGGATCGGTCTGCAGCCACTTGGCCAGGACCGCCTTCTGCTGGTTCCCTCCGGAGAGCAACCCCATGGGCATGGCCGGTTCGGCGGGCACCACCGCGTAGTGCTCCAGAACATCCTTGCAGGCGTTCGTCAGCCTCCGCAGACGGAGCCGTCCCTTCTCGAAAGCGTTCTCGAGCACCGGCTGCATGACGTTCTCGCGTAGGGAGAGGTCGGGTACGATCGCCTCGCGGAGCCGGTCCGAGGGGACGTAGACCATGGAGAGGGCGAGTGCCTTGTCGGGACTCATTGCCTCCAGATCGATCGACTTGCCTCCCAGGCGGCAGGTGCCGGACTCAGCCCGCCGCGCACCGCAAAGATACTCCACTACCAGCTCCCACCCGGAGCCGACGATGCCCGTCACTCCGACGATCTCACCCGGCCGAACCGTCAGCGAAACGTCGTTCAGGAGATCACCCGAAAGGCCTTCGACCTCGAGTGAGGTCTTGCCGGTTGCCGCCGCCGGGAGCGTCTCGCGCCGCGCGGGGCGGGAAATGACCTCGACGCCGCGCTTCCCGGTGACGATCAGGCTCACCAGGTCGTCGTGCGTCAACTCCGACACGGGTGCGTCCGCCACCACCCGCCCGTCACGCAGGACGGTGACCGCGTCGCATACCTTCAGCACCTCGTTGATGTCATGAGAGACGAAGATGACTCCCGACCCCTCGGAGGCGACAGCCCTGAGAAGGTCGTACATGCCTTCGCGGCCCGCCCGGTCCAGGAAGGTGGTGGCCTCGTCGAGGACGAGAACGCCTGGGTGGTCGGCCTGCTTGGCGCTGCGCAACTGCAACACTGCGCGAACTATTGCCACCTGGGCCTGCTCCACCGGGCGCAGCGTAGAGAGCTTGGCGGCGGGGTCGAGGTCCAGCCCGAATTGCTTGAAGATCTCCCTCGCCTTGGCCCTCTCCTTGCGCCACCCGATGTAGCGCCGGTGATCGTTGGAGAATTCGGTCAGGAGCAGGTTCTCGAGAACGCTCAGGTCGCCGAGCACGCCAAGATCCTGGTGAACGAAGGCCACGCCGAAAGCGGTGATCTCCCCGGGGTGCAGAGCGCGCGTCAGCTCCTTGCCCGGCAGCTCCAGGTGCCATTCGAGGTCCTGGGAGTGGTAGCCGGCCAGGCACTTGATCAGCGTGGACTTTCCAGAGCCGTTCTGCCCCACCAGGCCCCGGATCTCTCCGTAGCCGACCGAAAGTGACACGTCGTCCAGGGCCGCGGAGGCACCGAAATACTTGGTCAGATTGCGGATGGACAGCAGAGGCCCTGAAGAGGCCTGGGTCATATCACAACCCCGAGCCGATGAGCGAGGCCGAGCACCTCGAGAGCCATCTCGGTGGGATCGATGACGGCCACGCCCTCCAAGGTGCGGTTCTCGATGTCCACCGCGGAGCAGCCGTTGAGCAGAGCGGTCACCCCCCTGTCCGCGAGCTTGCGCGCGATCGGCGCCATGGACTCGTTCCAGCCGGCGCCCTCGGCGACGAAGCAGAAGTCGATATCCAGGACCTCTCGGCCCACCAGCACCGAGGAAAAGCCGTAGCCGGCCACCTTCTCCTCCAGGACTTGGCCGATCACGTCGT
>JAKAEN010000137.1 GCA_021818355.1 Actinomycetes bacterium
GGCGAACGGGGCGGCCACCCCGTCGGCGGTCTCCACCGGGATCGGATTCTCCCAACCCTACGGCATTGCCTTCGATCCAAGCGGAAACGGCAGCGTCTGGGTGGTCGACTACTTCACCAACTCCGTCACCGAGTACAGCGCGGCCCAGCTCGCCTCAGGCGGCAGCTTGACCCCGGTAGCGACGATCGATTCCACAGCTGCACTCAGCCTCAACAGCCCCGACGGCATCGCCTTCGACTCCAGCGGCAACATGTGGGTGGCCAACGGCAATGGCGGCACTGGCAATGCGGGTTCGATCGTCGAATACACGGCTTCTCAGCTCGCCCAGCTCAGCCCGAGCAACAACGCTCCCGCGCCCGCGGTCACGCTCACCCCGACTGCCACCGGCGGCTTCAACGACGTCTACGGTCTTACTTTCGACGGCAACGGCAATCTGTGGGTGGCCAGCTACACCAACAGCGAAGTCATGGAGTTCAAGGCCGCACAGCTGGCCGCATCGGGCAGCCCCGCCGCAGCGGTGACGATCAGTGCGGACGCAAATGGGAGCCTCAACTCGCCCAGCGACCTGGCCTTCGATCCGGCCGGCAACCTGTGGGTCGAGAACTCCAACGCCTTCACCGGAACCAACACCGGCTCGATCGTCGAGTACACGCCTTCCCAACTGGGGGTATCCGGTGCACCTGCGCCGGCCGTAACGCTGACCTCGAACGCCAGTGGCAGCATCAACCAGCCCAACGGCATTGCCTTCGATCCGGCCGGCAACCTGTGGGTGGCGAACTACGGCGGCGGCAGTTCGGGTACGGTCTCGGAATTTTCGCCGGCTGAGCTTGCCGCCGGCGGGACCCCCGACCCGGTGACCTTCCTGACCCCCACCGCCACCCACTCCAACCTCTCCGGCCCGGATGGTGTGCTGGTGGTCCCGGGTGCGCCTGGGTACCACATGGCAGCGTCGGACGGCGGGATCTTCACCTTCGGTGGCGCCAACTTCTACGGCTCCGAGGGCGGCAAGACGCTGAACAAGCCGATAGTTGGGATGGCCACTACGCCCTATGGGCTCGGCTACTGGGAGGTGGCCAGCGACGGCGGTATCTTCACCTTTGGCGACGCCGGCTATTACGGCTCTGAGGGCGGAACGGTCCTCAACAAGCCGATCGTGGGCATGGCCGCCACCCCGGATGGCAAGGGCTACTGGCTGGTGGCCAGCGACGGCGGGATCTTCAGCTTCGGGGATGCCGGCTATTACGGCTCTATGGGCGGCAAGCCGCTCAACAAGGCGATCGTGGGCATGGCGGCCACCCCGGATGGCAAGGGATACTGGCTGGTGGCCAGCGACGGCGGGATCTTCAGCTTCGGGGATGCCAAGTTCTACGGCTCCACCGGGGCGATGACCCTCAACAAGCCGATCGTCGGCATGGCGCCCACCCCCGGCGGGGCGGGATACTGGCTGGTGGCCAGCGACGGCGGGATCTTCAGCTTCGGGGATGCCAAGTTCTACGGCTCCACCGGGGCGATGACCCTCAACAAGCCGATAGTGGCTATGAGCGGCCTCTAGGAAACCCGAAAGGAGCGGTGGACGGCTTGCGCGAGGGCTACTCGCCCGTGGAGCCGTCCACCGCCTCCCTAATGAGATCTGCGTGACCGTTGTGGCGCGCATACTCCTCGATCATGTGACAGACGATCCACCGCAGGCTGGGCGAGCCCCAGCCCTCCTCCACCTTCTTGGCCGGCCGGCCCATGCCACCCTCCCGGATGGCATTGTTCAGGAGGGTCCTGGAGCGATCCACCGATGCCTGCCACTCCCGGAGCAGCTCCTCGGGCGAGTCCTGTACGGCGGTCCTCCACTCCCAGTCGGGATCGGACTCCCAGTCGACCGCGTCATGAGGCGGCCGCCAGCCCTCGTCGTAGAGCCACTGCCTGAACCACCAGTCCTCGACCAGCGTCAGGTGCTTCAGGAGCCCTCCCAGAGTGATCTCCGAAGCGGCAACCTTGGTGGCAAAGCCTTCGGGGCCCAGGCCGGCGCACTTCCAAGCGAGCGTCGCCCTCTGGAAGTCGAGAAAGCCGAGCAGCGTCGCCACCTCGTCTCCTGACAGCGGGGGCTGGGTTCTGCCGTAGTCGTCCACGTAATCCGTCATGACGGAAGCATAGGCTCTTGCTCCGCGCAGGACGGGGAAAGCCGCCCGGAATCGTTCAGAGCCCGAGAACCCGCAGAACTCCCCGGGCCACCGCCTGGCTCATCTCGTAGATGGCAGCGTCACGAGCCTTGTCCACGCGCTCGATGATGCCCTCGTCTCCCTCATCCTGGGCAAGGGAGTCCAGGGTGGAGACGATGGTCTTCTGTGCGGTGTCGGAGAGCTCGAAGCCGAGCGAGGTGAGCCGCTTGAAGATCTCCGAAGACGAGATCGGCTCCGGTGCCGCGTTTGCCACCAGCTCGATGGCCGCCTTGGCCAACTCGGAGGTCGCCTCGGTGGTCTTCTCCACCGCTCCGGTGATGCCACCGGGCCCGGTTCCGGATTCGGCCTCGCCGATCCAGGCCCTCATCTTGCGTATCAGCTCGCCGAGGGTCTCCGCCTCGAAAGTGACCGTCGCCATGATTCATTCCGTCCTTCTGCTCAGTGCGGAGCGCCCGTGGCTTCGCCTCTGGCAAGAGGCCTCAGCCCAAGATATATACGGCGCAAGAGCTGAATCGTGATGAACCCGGTGGCCCCCCACACCAGGTCCTCCTCGAGCGCAAAAAAGTGCATCTCCCTGGCCTCGCTGCCCCGGGTCCAAAGCTCTCGGTGGTAGACGCCGGGCGCGAGCAGGGTGCGTAGCGATATCTCCATCACCGCATCCACCTCCCCCTCGCTCGGGAAGTACCGGGGAGCGGCCACCTCCGAAACACCCAGGAAGGCGGTCATGGAGACTCCGCTGGACGCGGTGGCGAGCTCGGTTATCGGCCCGACCAGCTCGATGGTCTCCGGCTCCACGCCTATCTCCTCGTAGCTCTCCCGGACCGCGGCATCCAGGGGGGTCTCGCCGGGTTCCACCTTCCCGCCCGGAAAGGAGATCTCCCCGGCGTGCACCTTCAGACTCTCGGTGCGCCTGGTGAATACGAGCGCCGGCGCGAAGGCCACGCCCACCAGCATGGCCAGCACCCCCGCGGGCCGTTGCGGCCCCACCTGGGGAGGAGGGGGCGGCATCCGCAGCCGGGAATTGGGGATGGAGGGAGAGCGCTCGAAGGCGCGGGCAACCGCATAGCGGTTTTCGGGCAACAGGGATGCAAGCTCGTCCACCCATTCCGGGCGGCCGATGCGCCGCGACCCGGTTGGCCTCGGTACCAGCTGGCGAAACCGGCTGGAAAGCTCGATGATCTCCCCCAAAACTGCCTCACAAGGGAACTGTGGTGGCGGGTGTCCCTGCAACTGAAAACCTAATGCAGGTTGGGGACTTCGCTTCGACGCGCCGGTAAATGGAAGGGCCCGGGCAGATGCCCGGGCCCTTCCGATGGGATTCCGGCTGGGCCGGAAGGCACTCTGCGTGCCTTACATCATCCCGCCCATGCCGCCACCGGGCATCGCCGGGGCGGCGCCTGCCGGCTCGGGCTTCTCCGCGACCAGGGCCTCGGTGGTAAGCAGGAGCGCGGCGATGGAAGCGGCGTTCTGAAGGGCCGACCGGGTCACCTTGGCGGGGTCGATGACACCCGACTTGACCAGGTCCTCATAGACGCCGGTGCGGGCGTTGAAGCCGACGGAGCCACTCTCGGACCCGACTCGCTCCACCACTACCGCGCCTTCGAAGCCGGCGTTGTTGGCGATCCAGCGGACCGGCTCCTCGAGGGCCTTGGCAACCAGGACGGCGCCGGTGGCCTCGTCACCGGTGAGCGAAGCGGCCAGAGCCTCGACATCGGCACGCGAGCGGAGCAGGGCCGTGCCGCCACCGGCGACGATGCCCTCTTCGATCGCGGCACGGGTAGCCGAAAGGGCATCCTCGATGCGGTGCTTCTTCTCCTTGAGCTCAACCTCGGTGGCCGCGCCGACCTTGACCACGGCGACGCCGCCGGCCAGCTTGGCGAGACGCTCCTGGAGCTTCTCGCGATCCCAGTCGGAGTCGGTGTCGTCGATCTCGCGGCGGATCTGGGCGACGCGCCCGTCCACCTCGGCCTTGTCGCCGTAGCCGCCGACGATCTTGGTCTCGTCCTTGGTCACCTCGACGCGGCGGGCACGGCCAAGCAGGTCGAGCGTGGCGCTCTCCAGCTTGAGACCGACCTCTTCCGCGATGACCTGGCCACCGGTGAGGATGGCCATGTCCTGCAGCATCGCCTTGCGACGCTCGCCGAAGCCGGGCGCCTTGACGGCGATGGAGGAGAAGGTGCCACGGATCTTGTTGACCACCAGGGTGGCCAGCGCCTCACCGTCGATGTCCTCGGCCACGATGACCAGGCCCTTGCCGGCCTGCATCACCTTCTCGAGAACCGGCAGGACCTCGTTCACCGAGGAGATCTTGGCGGCGTAGAAGAGGATGTAAGGATCCTCCAGCACCGCCTCCTGGCGCTCCTGGTTGGTCACGAAGTAGGGGGAGAGATACCCCTTGTCGAACTGCATCCCTTCGGTGAACTCGAGCTCGAGTCCGAAGGTGTTCGACTCCTCCACCGAGACCGTCCCGTCCTTGCCGACGCGGTCGATGGCATCGGCGAGAACGTCGCCGATGCTCTGGTCGGCGGCGGAGATCGCGGCGACCTGGGCGAAGTCTGACTTGCCCTCGACCGGCTTGGCCTGGCGGGCGATTGACTCGGCCGCGGCCGCCACGGCCTTCTCGATGCCGCGCTTCAGGCCCATCGGGTTGGCACCTGCGGCCACATTGCGCAGGCCCTCGCGGATCAGCGCCTGGGCCAGGACGGTGGCGGTGGTGGTGCCGTCGCCGGCGACGTCGTTGGTCTTGGTCGCCACTTCCTTGACCAGCTGGGCGCCCATGTTCTCATAGGGGTCTTCCAGCTCGATCTCGCGGGCGATGGAGACGCCGTCGTTGGTGATGGTGGGAGCGCCGAACTTCTTGGCGAGCACCACGTTGCGGCCCTTGGGGCCGAGCGTCACCTTGACGGTGTCGGCCAGCTTGTTGACTCCGGCCTCAAGAGAGCGCCGGGCGTTCTCGTCGAACTTGAGGATCTTGGTCATTAGCGGGATACCTTGGCCAGGACGTCACGGGAGGAGAGGATGAGAAGGTCCTCGCCGTCCACGGTGATCTCGGTGCCGCCGAACTTCGAGTAGACGACGGTGTCGCCCACCGCGATGTCGAGCTTGATGATCTCGCCGGTGTTGTCAGCGCGGCGGCCGGGGCCGACGGCGATGACTTCGCCCTGCTGGGGCTTCTCCTTGGCGGTGTCGGGAATGACGAGACCTGAGGCGGTCCGCTCCTCGGACTGAGCCGGACGGACAACAATACGGTCGTCTAGGGGGTGAAGCTGCATGCCTCGCAAAGCCTCCTTGTGTCGTGGATTTGGTTTCACTATAGCGCCTCGGTTAGCACTCTCATCCATTGAGTGCTAACGGATTCGACGGCGAGCGTCAGGCCAGACGGAGGGAGGGCATGGCGTCGAGTTCCGGGTCCGAGGGACCGAAGCGCTCGAGCAGGAAGCGACCGGCGGCGGCGATCATGGCACCGTTGTCGGTACAGTTGCGCTTGGCCGGCACATAGACCGCCATGCCCGCCCGCTCCCCCTCCTCCGCCAGGCGCGCGCGCAGCAAAGTGTTGGCCCCCACGCCACCCGAGAGCCCGATCGAGGCGCAGCCGGAGGCGACGGCCGCGGCCACCGTCTTGTCAACCAGGGTCTCGACCACGGAGGACTGGAAGGCTGCGGCAACATCCGCGCCGGGTGCCCCTGGGTGGCTCTTCACGTAATTCGCCACCGCGGTCTTGGGGCCCGAGAAGGAAAAGTCGTATTCGCGCTTGGTCTTGGCTCGCGGGAAGTGGATGGCGGAAGGATCCCCGGCCATGGACAGGCGCTCGATCTCCGGTCCGCCCGGGTACCCCAGCCCGAGCAGCCTCGCTACCTTGTCGAAGGCCTCGCCCGCGGCGTCGTCCACCGTCTCGCCGAGGATGGCGTACTCCCCGCGCCTCTCTGCCCTGACGATCATGGTGTGCCCGCCCGAGACCACCAGCATGGCCATGGGGAAGCGGACCTCGGGATAGTCGAGCTCGATGGCGAAGATGTGGCCCTCGAGGTGGTTGACACCGACCAGCGGCACCTCCCACCCGATGGATAGGGCCTTGGCGGCTGCGACGCCTACCATCAGCGAGCCCGCCAGACCGGGACCCTTGGTGACGGCCACCGCCTCCAACCCGGCCGGGGAGAACTCGAGGTCGGCGTCGGTGAAGGCCTGCTCGATAACGGAGAGGATCACCTTGGCGTGCTCGCGGGAGGCCAACTCGGGCACCACGCCGCCAAAGTCGCGATGCAGGAAGATCTGGGAGGAGATGACCGAGGAGAGAGCACGGCCGGAGGCATCGACCAAGGCGGCCGCCGTCTCGTCACAGGAGGTCTCGATTCCCAGGATCAGTCCGCGCACGCAACCACGCTAATTGCCCGCCCCGTCGGGCGGATTTGGGCCTTCAGGGAAGCCAGCGGCGGCGACCCCTCCGGGCGCCCAATCCCCTCTCCTGCGCCAGGCGCTCGAGGCGCGCGGCGTATTCGGGGGTGTCGATGTCGTAAGCCCACATGATGATGGCGTCCTCGTTGCTCTCCTGGTAATACCCCTTGCGCACGCCCACCGGCATGAAGCCGAAGCTCTGGTACATGCGCTGGGCGCCCTGGTTGGAGACGCGTACCTCCAGGGTCAGGTTCTTGGCCCCGGCGTCGAGGGCCTCGAGTATCAGCGAGTACATGAGCGCAGAGCCGACGTGGCGGCGATGGTAGTCGGGGTCGACCGCGATGTTGGTGATATGGGCGTCCTCCAGGACGTACATGACCCCCGAATAGCCGACCACCTCGGTTCCGATGCGGGCCACCGAGTAGGAGCGCTCCTTCTTGTAGGAGAGCTCGGAGAGAAAGACGTTCATCGTCCACGGCGTGGGGTACACCTTGCGCTCGATCTCGAGAACTCTCTTCAGGTCGCGCTTGCGCATCGGGTCGACGCGCAGGTCGCCCGGCCTCACCGAAGCGCTGAAGGGAGCTGTGCTGCTTGCCATCTAGCGAGGAACCTCGTCCGTGCCAGGCGATCGGCCCTGGCCCGACCTACATTCTAGGCTCGCGCGGCGCATCGGCGGGGCGGGCCCTCATGCGCTCGACCAGTCGCGGCGGGCTACGCGGGACGAAAGCGTGACCGCGCGGGCGACGGTAAGGATCCCGAAGGCCACCCACAGGTTCGCCGGGGTGTCGAGTGCGAAGTGCACCGCCAGCGCGGCGGGAAGGAAGGCGGCCAGCGAGGCCAGGGAGGCCCAGGCGAGGTAGCCGAAGTCGCCGAGGCCTATCAAGATCCCGTCGAGCATGAAGACCAGGGAGGCCACAGGCTGGAGCAGTGCCACGATTCGAAGCAGCCCGGTCATTGTGGCCCTGGTCGCGGGGTCGGAGGTGAACGCCGCCGGCAGGATGCCGGCAGTTACCATGATCACCGCCCCCGTGGCCAGGCCGAAGACCAACGAGAGGCGCACGAAGACTGCGGTGGCTCGGCGCGCCTCCTCCAGCTCGCCGGCCCCGAGCGAGCGTGCGAAGCTGGTCTGGGCCGCGATGGCCACCGCGTCGAGAAGGAAGGCGAGC
>JAKAEN010000138.1 GCA_021818355.1 Actinomycetes bacterium
TCAGGGCAGTTGAGATTCCGCCGGATGCGTCGTGCGGAGCCAACTTTCTGAGCACCTCTGCATCGAGGGTGAGAGTTACGCACGGCGCTTTGGTCAGCTGGAGCATCCGATGTCTTGAGCCGATGATTTCGAAGTCGATTCCGGGGTCTTCGTCGTGTAGCGAGGCGGCGATTTCCTTGGCGATCGCCTGACCGACGGGAGAGGTGTAGTGGAAACCTTGGAAATAGGCGACGGTGCTGCTCCCACCTTCGGAGACTTCGAGGTGGAGGACGACATCGGCCTTTCCTGTGTTGGCAAGCTCCGCAAGAAGCGCCACGTCCGGATGGCAGAAGTTGAGGGCGCGAAAACCGCCTTTGGCGAGCGATGATCGTACCGCCTCGGCAACAGACGCAAGGTCCAGTCCCGAGGTGATCACAATGGTCAGTCCTGCCGGATTGCGCCTCTTGCTGCCGAGCTCTATGAGTTCGCGGACTCCCGTGACGGTAATCGGGCTTCGCCCGAAGTTTCGCTCCAGCTCCGCAATGGTGTCCGGCCCGCAGATCCCGTCACCGGCCATACCGACGTTTACCTGGAAGTCGCTGAGGGCGCGATGGGTGGTCGGCCCGAAGATCCCGTCTATTTTGCCGGGATCGAATCCGAGCCAGGAGAGCTTCCCTTGCAGCTGGGCGACGTCGTCTCCGCGCAGCATTGGACGGCGTAGATAGAGCAGACGGTCGCCAAGCTTCCAGTGCGCCTCGATTAGTGACGCGAATGTAACGGCGTCGCAAATTCCGGTAGGAGACAGGCCATGACCGTATTGAAAAGCCCTAAGTTGGCTACGCGTCGAAGGTCCGAAGCGACCTATCTCGTCGACCACGACGAATCCACACTGTGTCAACAGCCGCTGGAGGTGTGCAATCGACTCTTCGGACGAGGAATCGTCCAAGGGCAGAGCCGGGTCAGCCGGCTCTGCCTCGGAAGCGGTGGTTATAGGTAGGTCTCGATCTCGCGCATCAGCGCCGACTTCGACCGTGCGCCCACCAGTCTCAGAACCGGCTCGCCCTTCTTGAAGAGGATCAGCGTGGGAATGCTCATCACCTCGAAGCGGCGCGCCGTGTTCATGTTGTCGTCCACGTCCAGCTTGCCGATCTCGAGTGTCCCGGCCTTCTCCTTGCCAATCTCCTCGAGTATCGGGGCTATCATCTTGCACGGGCCACACCATTCCGCCCAAAAGTCTACGAGCAGAAGGTCGTTGGTCAATAGTGCCTCGTCGAACGAGGTGTCCTGCAGAACGATCATTTTCCGATACTTTCCTGTCGATCCAGTTTCGTTGTGGTTAAACCCTGCTGATCAGCAAGGTATTCCTTAGCCGGCGTGAACGCTTTCCAGCCAGCGCTCCGTATCGAGCGCCGCCATGCAGCCCGATCCTGCGGCGGTGATGGCCTGCCTGTAGATGTGGTCCTGGACGTCGCCGCAGGCGAAGATGCCCTCTACGGAGGTCCTCGTCCCATCATGGGTCACGATGTACTTCGCCGCGTCCATGTCGAGCATTCCCTCGAAGACCGAGGTGTTGGGCTCGTGTCCGATTGCCACGAACAAACCTGTCACCGCCAGCTTGCTTCGCTCGCCGGTGACGGTGTCTTCGAGGACGACGCCCTCGAGCTGGTCGCCACCGATGAGCTCCACTACGCGAGAGTTCCAGGTGAAGGAGATCTTTGGGTTGGCACGGGCCCTGTCCTGCATGATCTTTGAGGCGCGCAGCTCTGACCGGCGGTGGATGATGTGGACCTTTGATGCGAATTTCGTGAGGAAGGTTGCCTCCTCCATGGCCGAGTCGCCACCGCCAACCACGGCGATCTCCTGGCCACGGAAGAAGAACCCGTCACAGGTGGCGCAAGTTGAGACGCCGTGGCCGATCAGCTCGATCTCCCTATCGACCCCGAGCATTATCGAGCGTGCGCCCGTGGCGATGATTATCGCGTCAGCGAGGTAGCTGGCGTCGCCGTCACCCTGGTCCGAGGTCCAGATCGCGAAGGGACGATTGGAGGCGTCGACGCGCGTGACCTTGGCGGTGTGGAATTCTGCGCCGAACCGCTCCGCCTGGGAGCGGAAGTTGCTCATCAGCTCAGGGCCCTCGATGCCGTTGATGAAGCCGGGAAAGTTCTCGATTTCGGTGGTCAGCATCAGCTGGCCGCCTGGTTGGTCGGAGGTGGAGGAGATCTCCCCTTCGATGACTATCGGGTTGAGGTTTGCGCGGGCTGTGTAGATCGCCGCTGTCAATCCTGCGGGCCCGGAGCCAATTATGGCTACGCGCGTGTGCCTGGTCACTGCTACTCCTTGTTCTTGACCGACCTCTTCGACCAAAGAACCAAGCCAGCTATGGTGAAAATCGCCCCCAGGACCAGATACGTGATCCAGACATGGGAGGCGAAGGCGTAGACGGTGAGGAGCCTTACCACTGCAATGAGGAGGGCGATGCCGACCACAAGGGCAAGCAATCCACCGACTAGGCCATAAATCACCCAGCGGGTGATCCGATAGAGGGGAGAGATGCCCTTCTCCCTGAGCGCATCGGTGAGGTCCACCACGAGGTCGGCGGCCCGATCGGCCCACGGCTCCCGAGTTGTCTCCGACCCCTTGCGTTCAAGTTCGTCCGGCATAGTCACTCCACGGTTGCTCGGGCTATGGCTAGGAGGTCAGCTTTTCGCTTTCTTCGTCCCCAGGCTAGCTAGTTGGTTTGAGGGTGATGCAAACGCCGATGGTTCGAGGCCCAGCGTGCGCCCCGATGACCGGCCCGATGGTTGAAACCATTATCGAGTCCTTGCCCGTTATCGAGCGCAGCTCGGCAACGAACTCGGCCTCGTCCGGGGCCATGGCGCTGATGACGGATATTTCTTCGATCTGAGGCGCGACCTGGCGCACCATGTCGTAGAGGAACTCGATGGCCCGCTTGTGGGTCCTCTGCTTGGAATGAGCCTGCACCTCGCCGTTCACGACCTCGATTATCGGCTTCACGGCAAGGATGGAACCAAGGGTGGCGGCCGCGGCGCCGATCCTTCCCCCCTTGCGCAGGTTCTCCAGCGTGTCCAATGCCCCGAGAATCCTGGTGCGGGCCGCGCGTTCCTGTACCATCGCCGCCACCTCGTGCAGCGGCTTGTCGGCATTTCTGGCCGCCGCCACCGCCAGGCCCCCCTCCCCGAAGGTGGCAAGGAGCGAGTCGATCACCGCGACGGGGAAACCTTCGGCGGAGACCTCCTCTCCAGCCTTCTGGGCGGACTGGAAAGTTGCGGACAGCTTGGACGACAAGCAGATGCAAACCACCCCGTCGTATCCATCAGCCCGCGCCTTCTCAAAAGCCGCCTTGAATGCCTCGATGGAGGGAGCCGCTGTCTGTGGCAGTTCGCTTTGGGTCTCGGAGAGCTCCCAGAACCTCTCGACTGAAAGGTCGATCACGTCGCGGTACTCCGTGGTGCCGAAACGGATGCTGAGCGGGACGATCTCGATGCCGAGCTCCTCGACCAATTTGGGAGGGATGTCGCCGGCCGAGTCCGTGACTACTTTGATTCGGCTCAAATCATCCTCCTGCGCCCCGCCATGGCGGAGACCGCGTACTCGAGCCAGAGGAGCAGCCCGAATGCCACACCCCCTGCTACCAGCTCAGCTACCAGCTTGGCAAACAATCTAGCCCCGCCGGTGGCGGCGAAGTGGTGTGAAACCAGCAGGATCGCGGCCGCCATAGCCAGTGAGGGAAGCAGGAACTTCAGCCAGGAGGCCAATACTGGCCCAAGGCGTGGCGCGAGGCGCTTTCCCCGCATGACCCAGTATGCCAGCACAGCCGCCACCGAATAGCTGACCGAGACGGCAAGCGCGAGCCCCACGACCCCGTAGCTGGAGACGAGGGCAACAGCCAGGATGATGGTCAGGCCGTTCTCGACCGCGTAAACCCAGAAGACCTCCTTGGCCAGCCGGGCGGACTGAAGGCCCTGGATCATGGCCAGATAGATGCCGAATCCCGGGAGGCCGATCGCGAGTCCGGCAAGTGCGCCCACGGTGAGATCCACCCCGTGTGTGGTCGCCGCCCCGTGCCCCAGTAGTGCGCCGACCAGCTGGCGACCCAAGGCGAGGTAGGCGATGGCGGAGGGAATGAGGAGAGCGACCGATGCGCGCAGTCCGCGGCCAAAGCGCCTGCGAAAGACCCCCAGCTCGCCGTGGGCGTAGTTGTCGGCAAGACCGGGGATGATGGCGGCCATGACCGAGTATGCGGCAATCCCGTACGGGAGCTGGAAGAAGAGGTACGCGTTGTTGTAGGCGCTGACCGACCCCGGCGAGTGCGCGTCGGCCAGCGCGAGCAGCACGTAAAGCGAGACCTGATTGCCGAGCACGTAGCCGAAGGTCCATCCGGAGAGCTTTGCGATCTCGCGCACGGCGGGGTGGAAGATATCGAAATTGAACCCGATGGTCAGGCCAACTCTTCTGGCTCCCATCACTACCACCACACATTGGATAGCGACCCCGAAGGTGGTGCCGACACCGAGAAGCAGGAGCGAAGGCGAGAGGTGGGTCATGGCTGAGATGGCGCCATCCGTTCCCAGATGCCCGTATAGGAGCCGGAAGGCGACGAGAACGACGATGGCCACGATGTTGTTGGTGATCGGCGCGAAAGCGGGCAGGGCAAAGCGGCCCCGCGTATTGAGCAGCGAGGTGAAGAGGGAGATGGCGCCGTAGAAGAAGAGCTGGGGGGCGAAGAGTCTCAGGAGGTTGGTCGCGGCCGATAGCTGGATGGCCCGCGTCGGGTCATGGTTACCGAGCATGTATCCGCGGATCACAAGTCCGGCGATCAATTCGAAAACCAGAGTGGCCGCAAGCAGAGCGGCGACCCCAGTGGTCATGATCGCCGAAAGGGCCTCCGAAGCCTCACGCCGATCGACTCGGGACGAGGCCTTGACCATCACCGGGATCAGCGTTGATGCGAGGACTCCGCCGATGAGCAGGTCGTAGAAGGTGTTCGGTGCATTGTTGGACAGGTTGAAGACGTCCGAGAGCGATGAGATTCCCAGAGCCCACGCCAGGACGACCAGCCTGACCAGCCCCGTGACCCTCGAGATGAGCGTTCCCAGAGCCATCGCGGATGCGTTGCGAAGAAGCCCGGAGCGTGGCGGCGCGTCACTCGTCGTCATCGCCCCCCTCCCCATCGGCCGCCGGAAGGAGCCTGCGGTTTCGCCCGCCACCCTTCCTGAGCGTCCGTATCCACCAGAGCCCGAGCACCGCCAGAGCGGCGATCGTCAGCACAACTCCTTCGATCGTCACTGTAAGCGAGCGCACCTGCAGTGCGGTCGAGGAGACCAGCACTTTTCCATCGGGCGTCGTCAGGCTCAAGCCAACCTGGAAGAATCCGAGCGTCTTGGTTGAGACGACGAAGGTGGCGGTGTTGGTAACCGCCCCCACTTTGATCAGCTGACTGGATCCACCCTTGATCCTCAGTCTGTCGCTGGTCATGGTGAGACGAAGCGTAAGCGGGACCCTCTCTTTGGAGGTCACCGATATCGGAATGCTCGCCTTGGTGGACGTCAATGTCACCACCCGGTTGCTTGGCAGCTGAACCTGGTCGAGGATGCCGTTGATCGAGTCGGTGAGCGAACGCAAAGAGTGCGTAACCTTCGCTGCCGGCAAGGTGCTGTCGAGCGATTCGAGGAGAGAGAGGTGCATCTGGTTGATCAGGGTGTGGTCGCTGGTGGCACCGGCGAACGAATCGAGCAGCTTGGCCGTCGCGTCGAATGAGTGTGCCCAGGACACCGGCCTGGTTTGTGATCGCACCAGTGAGGTCTCCAGCCAGGAATCGATGGGCGCGGCTGAACTCAAGGAGTCGAAGGCTGCACGGAGCGAAAGGAGATGGAGGACCTGCACGGCGGCAATGCGCTGGGCAAAGATGCCGTCGGCGGTGATCTCTGAGGAGTTTCCGGCCGGAAGGTTCAGTGCGAGAACTCGCTGGGTCGGATTGTTTGGCTGATCCTCGAAGACCTGGACCATGTCCGAAATGAGGTTCAGGCCGTGCTCGTATGTCGTCGTCCCCAAAGCCAGGTCTTTGTTGAGCTGGGAGTCCAACGAGAGCACGGCCATGGATCCGGTCCCGGAGACGGGCAAGCGCAGACCGGCGGTGAGCGCGTATTTGAGGTCGGGCTGGGTAACGGAGGAGGCGTTCACCGCGATGCGCCTGTAGCCCGCCTTGGCCAGGACCTGCAGCCCGCGCTCGCTCAGTTTGGACGTGTTCAGGTAAGTTTCAGAGGTTATCGGGTACGTGGTGCCGGCCCTGGACAATAACGTTCGCGCGGTGCCCAGTTCGGCGGAAAAGTAGTTTTCGAGCCCGCTTGCTGTCAAGTCCGCCATGTTCACAGGGACGACGTCCGTCACCGAGAGCTCGTGACCTGGAACAGTCGCCCAGGCCATGATCTGCGCCATCGCGTTTCTTACCGAGGTGATCTTTGACGACTGTGCATCTGCCAAGGTTGCCGCGGAGAGCTTGAGGGTTAGGGATTGATCCGGCACGGAGGCAAGCACGCTGGCAATGAGGGGAATACCGAGCCTGATTCCCGAAGCCGGCAACGCCGAAGCATCGATGGCGAGCGCGATGCCGAGGGGCACGATGTTGGGCTGCTGAGTTCCCAACACCGCAACCGGAACGATGTGGGTGGCGACCGTCTTACCCCCGCTAATCACGGCTAGCACGAGTGGATAGACACCGTCGCACCCTCCTGCACATCCGGGCAGCACCATCTGGAGACCCTGGTGCGCGGGACTTTGGTTCGACGTCGGCGGTGCGGAGAGAACGGACAGGCTGGTCGTGTAGACGTCTCCCGAGCGTGGCAAGCCTGCGAGCGCCAGTGGTTGGGAGGAGTCGAGAGGGTATCCGCGAACACCGTAGGCCATTACCGCCTGCAACTCCGACCTGCTCGACATGCGCGAGTACAGAAGTGCCTCGACGTATGAGCCCGCGGGCGCATTGCCAACCCTTAACTGCACCGCCGAGTTCGTGCCGATCTTGAAGGCGGACGGGCCGCTGGAGAGTGATATCGAGACCGCGTTGGAGCCTGCGGCCGGTGAGGCCACCGTGGCCAAGGGCACCAGAAGTGCGGAAAGCAGAAGCGCC
Organism: Actinomycetes bacterium; assembly: GCA_021818355.1. Lineage (GTDB taxonomy): Bacteria > Actinomycetota > Acidimicrobiia > Acidimicrobiales > Acidimicrobiaceae > Acidithrix. The sequence continues at coordinate 7,124 of JAKAEN010000138.1, forward strand.
AGGGTGCCCCACAACCGGGCCACCTTCGCAAAACCGGCTCCATGGTCGCGGGCCAACGTGCTCCTTGCCGAAGGTGCCGTTACTGGATCTATCACCGTCTCCGCTACCGCCCCGAGTTCCGACCATTCTGCTTCGCGGCAGCGCGCCTCCGAGCTTGGTCGAGCCTCCTAAATGTTAGCCCTGGGCGAGCCCTGGGCGAGAGACCGCTGCGCGCACCGGGCTATCCCCGGGGGTTCCATGTCACCTAAGCTTGAGTTGTGGACATTCTCTTCGGCACCCATCCAAAGTTCATCGAGCACGATGCGGGGAGCGGCCATCCGGAGCAGCCTGCACGTCTTGATGCGGTTCTGGCCGGCGTCGAGGAGTCGGGCGTGCGCGAGGGCATCGGGTTCTTCGCGCCCGAGCCGGCTACCATGGCCGACCTGCACAGAGTGCACGATCCGGCTTATGTCGATGCGCTGCGGCGCTTCTGCCTGATGGGCGGGGGACAGCTCGATCCCGACACCGCGGTGTCGGTCGCTTCTTGGGACGCGGCGTTGCTCGC
>JAKAEN010000139.1 GCA_021818355.1 Actinomycetes bacterium
GTTTCGTCTGTGCTGGAAACATCTGCAGGTCTCCTATGGCCGAGGCGGTGGCCCGTACCAGGGCGGTGGTGGTCCCGGGGTTTTCCGGCCGCTTCGAGAGTGCCGGAACGGGGGGCTGGCACCAGGGGAGCGATGCCGACCCCCGTGCCCGCGCCGCCCTGGCCAAGGCGGGCTACTCGCTCGTCGGACATCGCGCCCGACGTTACCGGGACGAATGGACCGCCGCGCTTTCCCTGGTGGTCGCGCTCGACACGGAGAACCATCGTGACCTGGAAACATTGCCCTCGCTGCGCAGAGAGCCGGAGAAGCTGGTCCTGCTGCGCAGCTTCGAATCCGGTGGGGCGAAGGCGCTCGATGTGCCGGACCCCTACTTGGGCGATGCCGGGGACTTCGAAGCTTCTTTGCGGATCATCGAGGAGGCACTGGCGGGGCTTCTCGGCGCATTAGGGGCACCAGCCGGGGATTGACCCATTCGGCGGTTTGTCCCTTTCCCCGGGGCGCCGGTGCGATAGGTTTCTAGACCGTGGAGTCTGAGACGGCATCGAGAAGCCAGGCACTGGCGGCGGAGTTGCGCGCCGAGACCGAGGAGCTTCTCGAGGTGCTCGAGAACGTCGGGGCCGACGACTTCGAAATCCCCACCCCCGCCCAAGGCTGGAACGTCGCCGACCAGGTGGCTCACCTGGCCTACTTCGACCGGGTCGCGGCACGCGCGATAAAGGATCCCGGCGGATTCGCCGACTGGCTGGCGGGCGTGGCCGTGGACCCGACCATTCTGGAGAAGGGGCAGGGCGAGGTCGCCTCCCTTGCGCCCCGGCTGCTGCTCAAGGAGTTCGCGGCCGCGCGCGAGGAGTACTTGGGGGCGGCGCTATCCCATCCCGGCGAGCGGGTCGCCTGGTTCGGGCCGGCCATGAGCGCCGAGTCGATGACCACCGCGCGCCTCATGGAGACCTTTGCCCACGGTGTCGACATCCGCGACGCCTTGGGCGAGCAGGTCTTCTTCTCCGAGCGCCACCTGAACGTGGTCTATCTCGGCTACCGGACCATCGGCTTCTCGTTCCGGAACCGGGGATTGGAGCCGCCGGCGGGCGACATCCAGATCGACGTAAGGATGCCCGACGGTGCATTGCGCACCTTTGGCCAGGCTTCACTGGATGCCGCGGGCGAGGAGAACCGGGTCACCGGTTCGCTCGGGGAACTCGCGCTCCTGGTGGTGCAGCGGCGCAACGCGGCGGATCTGGAGCTGGTGGTAAGTGGTGAGGATGCCCGGCGCTGGGTGGGGATAGCACAGGCCTTCGCCGGCCCGCCCGGTCCGGGCCGCCCGCCCAGGAGTAAGTGAAGTGTCCGGCGTGAGCCGCACGACGAGGAGGAATCAAGAGACGTGAAGCTTGGACTGCAGATGGGCTACTGGTCGGCGGGACCGCCGGCGGGCGCCGAGGAGTTGATCCTCGAGGCGGAGAAGCTCGGTTTCGACTCCGCCTTCACGGCCGAGGCCTACGGCTCGGATGCGCTCACCCCTCTTGCCTGGTACGGAGCCAAGACCACAAGGATCCGCCTGGGAACCGCCATCATGCAGCTCTCGGCGCGCACCCCGACTGCAGCGGCCATGGCGGCCATCTCGATGGACTACCTCTCCGGTGGCCGCTTCGTCATGGGCATAGGCGCCTCGGGTCCCCAGGTGGTGGAGGGCTGGTACGGTCAGCCCTATCCCAAGCCGCTCAAGCGCACCCGCGAATACGTGGACGTGGTGCGAAAGGTGATCGAAAGGGAAGGCCCGGTCTCCTATTCGGGCGAGTTCTACCAGCTTCCCTATCCGGGGGGTCTGGGCCTGGGAAAGGCTCTCAAGTCCACCGTCCATCCGCTCCGCCGCGACATCCCCATCTGCCTGGCCGCCGAAGGGCCTAAAAACGTGGCCCTGGCGGCGGAGATCGCCGATGGCTGGTTCCCCTTCTGGTTCTCCCCCAAGAACGACGAGTTCTACCGCAAGGCGTTGCAAGAGGGCTTCTCCAAGCGGACGGACGGACGCGACCCGGCGGCCTTCGAGGTCATCTGTTCGGTGCCGGTGGTGATCAACGACGACATCGAGAAGGCCGCCGACGCCATCCGGCCCATGATGGCGCTCTACATCGGGGGCATGGGCGCCAAGAACATGAACTTCCACGCCGAGGTCTTCGTGCGCATGGGATATGAGCGCGAGTGCGACCTGATCCAGGAGGCGTTCCTTTCGGGGCGCAAGGAGGAGGCGATGGCGCTCATACCCATGGCCATGATCGAGGACGTGGCGCTCATCGGGCCACTTGCCAAGGTTCGCGACGAGCTTGACCGCTGGCGGGAGACCTCCATAACCACGCTGGTGACCGGGGGTAGTGTCGCATCCATTCGCCAGATCGCGGAGCTGGTCCTGGGCTGACATTGCTCGCGCTGCCGCCGACCGGGCCACTGTGTTCCCGGGAGGCGGCAAGCGGTGGCCGAAGGGGAGGCGCAGAAGCATGCCGAAAGGCCTGTCGCGCATGGTTGCCTTGGCTTTGCCTTCCCTCGCCCTTGCGGCCTGCAGCAACGGCGCCTCCGCCTCCTCGGTATCGTCTCCCACCTCCACCACCTCGACGGCCAGGGTGGCCTCCACGCCATCGCGGCCCTCGTCGCCACCGGCCCTGCCGGCGGGAAACGCGGTGCCGGCCGGGTTCGAGCCGCTCTCCTTCACCGCGGTCAGCACTACGCAATGGTGGCTGCTCGGATTTGCCCCCTGCGGCCCCAAGGAGTGCGAGGCCCTGGTGAGCACCACCGACAAGGGCGCCACCTTCACCAGCGTTGCCGTTCCGGGAGGCGCCTTTGGACCGGCCAGCACCCAGTCGCCGGCGCTGAGCCAGGTTCGGTTCGCCGATCCCGAGGACGGATGGCTCTGGGGGCGAGGCGGGTTCTACGCCACCCACGACGGTGGAGCGAGCTGGACTGCCATCTCGATCCCCGGCGTCGTCTCGGCGCTCCACGCCTCGGCCGGCGCGGTATACGCCGTGATCACCCCTCCTACACCTGCGTGCGCCTCGATCGGAACCTGCGTCGTGCCCACCACCCCGGGGGCGAACCTGTGGAGGGCAGACGCGTCCGGAAACGATTGGCGCCGTCTCCCGGCCGCCGGCATTGTGAGCCCGTTCTTCGCCGTGCGCGGCGCCTCGATCTGGATAATGGACGCCACCTTCACCCCGGATGGCTGGGCGCTCGCGAATAGCAGGCTGCTGCACTCGACGGACGGTGGCGCGACCTTCGTGACCGAACCGCAGGCGGTGCCTGGGACATTTTGCAGTTATTCACCCGTGAGTGACGCCGTTGTGTGGGCTGACTGTGCCGGCGGGCATTTCGATTTTGCCTACCTCTCGACCGACGCGGGCGTTCAGTTCGTGCAGGTGGGTCCCAAAACTGGGACCACGCCGTACATGGCGCCGGCAGGCTCGGTGCTGGACGGCGCCTCACCCCAGATCGCGGTGGAGTCCTACGGGCTTCCCGGCGGCCCGGACGGCGGCCATCCCCTGATCCGGACGATAGATGGGGGTGCGAACTGGCAAGCGGTGGAGCCCGCGCTCGATTCCAGCGGAGCGTGGTTCATGATAGGTTTCACGACGCCCGAGGTGGGTTACGCGTTCTGGACCACTCGGACCTCCAGCTGGGCCGGCTTCCGCAATCAGTTGTGGCGCACCACCGATGCCGGCGCCACCTGGGGCCCGGTGCCGATCCAGAGCTAGGCCCGGCCGGTCAACGATCCAATCCGGAAGTTTTCCTGGTCGGCGCGTACATGTCCTGCCTTGGGCCGGTCCTTGGCCGCCGCCCCCGTGCGCCAATGCCGAGCCCGGCCGACCACTCTATTCAGTACTCGGTGGACTTGAGTTCTTCGAAGGGCCGGTTGCCCACGGCCAGTTTGGACTGGGCTGCGAGCCGGTTCCGGTATGCGGATCTGGCCTGCTCGGCGTCCACATAGGCGAAACGCACCACCGAGCCCGGACGTGGCTGGGTGATCCGGTCCAGGTCGGCCAAGATCACCGTCGCTATCACCGGGTATCCACCGGTGACCGGGTGGTCGGCGAGCATGACGATCGGCTGGCCCCCTGGCGGCACCTGGATCGCCCCCAGCGCCAGCGGCTCGCTTTCCTCGAGAGTGCGCCTTTCCCTTTGGGCGAAGCCGGCCCCATCCAGGCGCACCCCGACACGGGAAGAGGATGGCGAGATCCTGAACTCGGCGTTGGCCAGAAGGTCGCGCTCTTCGCCGCTGAAGTGCTCGAGGTGCGGCCCCGCCACGACTCTGACCGGCGCATGACCGCCCCGGCTCCGCAACAGGTGATCCTTGGGTGGAGCGGTGGGTGGCAGCACCGGCAGCCGTTGCCCGGATTCGAGTGGGGTAGGGCCAAAGCCGGAGAGGCGGTCATGCGAGGCGGAGCCGAACCAGCGCCTGGCGTGGAAGCCGCCGGCAACTGCGACGTAGCCGTAGGTGGAGTCCGGTGATGCAGAGATCTCCATGATCTGGCCCGGCGCTACCGGAAAGCAGTGCCCGGCGGCCATTGGGCGGCCATCCAGGCTCACCTGCAGGCCGTCTCCCGCGGTGGCCAGATGGAGCGGCGCCAGAGCGCGCAGCTTGATTCGGCCAAGCGGGATTTCGATGGCCGGGGCAGCTGCCTGGTTGCCGACAAGGAGGTTGGCCAAGCGATGAGTCCAGGGGTCGGCGGCACCCGAGTGAGGAACCGCCCATATGCCCGAGCAGCGACGTCCGCCATCCTCGAGCCAGGCCGCCCCATCTGCCTCCAAGACCTCGAGTGCCCCTTGCGCGGGGGGATCCGAGAAGCCGGCCACCTCCTCAACAAGGGGCGGAGTATCGCTTTCGCCCGCTATCGAGAAGCGGACGCTGTCGCCTGGCGCCAGCTCCATTGGCGGCTCCCGGTGCTCATCGAAGAGCTTCTGGTGAGTCGTGCCCACAAGGTTCCATCCCCCCGGGGCTGCGGTGCCGTAGATGCCCAGGTAAGGGCCCCCGATGGCTACCGCACCCGCCGGCACGCGGGTGCGCGGCGAGGCCCTGCGCGGTCTCCGGAAGCGCTCGGAGAGGCCGTCCAGGTAGACGAAGCCAGGGGCGAATCCCAGATGGGCCACAGGAAAGGCATTCATGGTGAGTTCGTCGGCGAACTCCTCCACACCGGCATGCGCCCCTTCAAGCAACTCGGCCAGGTCTTGGCCGTCGAGTACGACCCTGACGAGTACCTCCCGACGCGGCCGGATGGGGGCGCGTTTGGCGTCCTCTGCTGCCTTTTGCACCGCCGCCTCCGCCTCATCGGGGCCCGCCAACGCAGGATCGAAGGCGACCAAGCCGGTTCGGCGGGAGCATGCCACGTCGGTTATGTAGGCGGGCGGATCGGCTGCAAGCCGAAAGGAGGCGGCTTCCACCTCGCCCGCTTGCGGCGACCGGAAGAAGAGGGCAGCCTCTCCGAAGGCTTCGAATGTCAGCAAAGCGGCCTTATCTCCAGGCCGGCGCCTGCCAGCGCCTCGCGGATGGCCCGGGCCGCACGCCCGGCTCCCGGCGTGTCGCCGTGCACGCAGATGGAATCCACCTCCAGTCGAAGCATTCCTTCGGAGCCTTGGAACGGCCCTCCCGTGGAAAGCGCAATGGCCTGAGCGATCTGCTCGTCGAGATCCTCTATGACGGCTCCGGCCTCGCTCCGGGGGGTGAGAGTGCCGTCCTGCCGGTAGCGCCGGTCGGCGAAGCCTTCCCGTGCGAAGCGGATCCCGAGGCGAGCCGCTTCGGCCTCGGCGGCACTCCCGGGCTGGCCGAGTATCACCAGGCGGTCGTCCAGCCGGGCGACGGCCTCCACGAAAGCACGTGCCTCCGCGGAGTCCGTGAACATGCGGTTGTAGAGGGCGCCATGCGCCTTTACGTGGCGGACAGCGCCGCCTGCCGCACGTGCCATTCCTTGAAGAGCGGATACCTGGTAGATGACGGCCGCGCGCAGCTCCCCGGGAGTCATCTGCAGGTAGCGTCTGCCGAAGCCGGTCTGGTCGGGATAGGAGGGGTGGGCACCAATCGAGACCTCGGCGCCGAGGCAACGCCTTACGGTTTCATCCATGCTCACAGGGTCGCCCGCATGGAAGCCGCAGGCGACGTTCGCGCTGCTCAGCAGCGGTATCAACTCATGGTCGCTGCCGTGGTTGTTGCTGGCGAAGTATTCGCCGACGTCGCCGTTCAGGTCCACTCAATGAAAGTTAGGCGGCCCGACGCTAAGGGCCGCCCTGTCGGCATGGGCTACTCCACGCTGCGAGGTGCCAGAGCGCAAGTAATATCTATCCGGGCCTGTAGCTCAGTCGGTTAGAGCAGGGGACTCATAATCCCTTGGTCGCGGGTTCGAGTCCCGCCGGGCCCACCAAGTCAGTGTGAAGGCACGGTAGAAGCTTGGCAAATGAGCCGTTATTCGGCTTTCAGCGCGGTCCGGCACGCGATGTTTCCGAGCCCCGGACGACCCTCCCGAAGCGCTGAGAGGTCCCGGTATCCCCATAGACATGAACCTGCTTGAGGTGCATGAGAGTACGGGAAACAAGAGGCTAGACCTGGCTACCGAGGCAAGGCTGTGGCCACGTCGCCGATTGCTCTAAGAACCCAGGCACGCTAAGAGCCGAAGAGCCTCTTCAAGGAACTCCAGCTACTGCTACGGTTCGACGTGTTGGATGAGTCACTGATTCGAACCCCTCCCCGTCACGGACCGCTAAGGCATCTTTCCACGATCCACCCATTTCAAACCGCATTTGTCCTAAGCCCGTTCCCCTTGCTGTCGACCGCCACGCAGAAGCTCGAACTCGCACAGGAGACAGAGGTGAGTGATGCGCCTGGGTCGACCGAGCGGGGAAGGGACCAGGAGGCGCCGTTCCAGATGACGGCGTTGCCATAGTGGTCAACCGCCACGCAAAAGCTCGAGCTAGCACAGGAGACAGAGGCGAGATTGGTGCCGTTGTCGATCGGATTGCGAAAGGACCAGGAGGCGCCGCTCCAGATAATGGAGTTGCCGGCCGCGTCGACCGCCGCGCAGAAGCTCGAACTCGCACAAGAAACGGAGGTAATGGCTAAGCCGGCGTTGACCGATGCGACGCTGGACCAGGAGTTACCGTTCCAGGTGAGTTCGTTGCCGCCGCTATCCACCGCCACGCAGAAGCTCGAGCTCACGCAGGAGACAGAGGTGAGCACGGCTCCGTTGTCAATCTTGGCTGGGCTGGACCAGTAGGCGCCGTTCAAGATGACGGCGTTGCCGTAGTAGTCGACCGCCACGCAGAAGCCCGCGCTCGCACAGGATACTGAGGCGAGTGATAAGCCGGGGTCGACCGAGGCGGGGCCGGACCAGGAGGCGCCGTTCCAGGTGAAGGCGCTGCCGTAGTAGTCGACCGCCACGCAGAAGCTCGAGCTCGCACAGGAGACGGAGTTGATGGATATGCCGTTGTCGATCGGATTGGGAAGGGACCAGGAAGCGCCGTTCCAGGTGACGGCGTTGCCGGCGCTGTCGACCGCCACGCAGAAGCTCGAGCTCGCACAGGAGACGGAGTTGATGGATATGCCGTTGTCGATCGGATTGGGAAGGGACCAGGAAGCGCCGCTATCCGCATTTGCGCTCGGGAGACCGTCG
>JAKAEN010000140.1 GCA_021818355.1 Actinomycetes bacterium
ACCTAGATCCGCAAAGGAACCCACCATGGCCAACTCCAGGTTCGCCACTCGATTCGACCAGGACACATCGGTATCGCAGGTTGGCGAGGACACTTTCACCGGTGTCATCGTGCCCGGATGGTCAACTGGTCGCGGGCCGAACGGTGGTTACATCGCGGCCTGCATCCTGCGCGCGCTGACCGAGCGCGTGGCCGACCCTCTCCGCCGCGTCCGCTCCTTCACCGTCCACTATCTGGCTCCCCCTTCCACGGAACCCTTTCGGGTTCAAACCACGGTCGAGAAGACAGGCCGCTCGGCAACCTTCATCAGCGCGCAAATGATCCAGGACGACAGGCTGGTCGCCAAGGCAATGGCCGCCTTCATCACTCCTCAGCCGGGACCGGACTTCCAGGATGTGGAGGCCCCCAAGGTGGCGCCTCCCGAAGAGTGCCCGCCGCTGGGAGGCGAGGTGGAGCACTTGGTGGAGATGCGGAGCCAGTTCAAGGCGCGGTTCGCAACCGGCTACCAGCCATTCTCCGAAAGCCCCACTGCCGAGACGGGGGGTTGGATGAGGCTGGTGGAGAACAGGCCCACCGACTCATTTGCGCTCGTGGTCTACACCGATGGCTGGCTGCCGGCGGTCTACTCGAAGCTCCCGGGGCGCTACGCGGCCCCCACGGTGGACCTGAGCGTGCACTTCCGGGCAACGGACGACCCCCTGCCGATCGCCGACGACGCCTACTGCCTGGTCCGTTTCAGCACCAGAATGGCGAGCGGGGGTTTCATCGAGGAGGATGGCGAAGTCTTCACCGCCGACGGAAGGCTGGTCGCCCAATCCCGCCAGCTGGCGATCTTGGCTCCTCTTGGTTGAGGAGAGCTAGAGGGCAAGCAGGTCGCGGGCCCCGGTATCGGAGGAAGGATGGCGCAGCTTGGACATGGCGCGCGCCTCGATCTGCCGGATTCGCTCACGGGTCAGGTTGAAGTGCTCGCCCACCTCCTCGAGCGTGCGAGGCTCGCCCCGGTCAAGGCCGAAGCGCAGCTTGAGTATCTCGCGCTCGCGGTCGTCCAAGGGCGCGAGAAGCCTGGCGATCTCCACGGGCAGAAGTGAGGTGGCGGCCATCTCGAAGGGCGACTCCGCCGCCCTGTCCTCGACCACGTCTCCCAGTTCGGCATCTCCGTCCTCGCGAAGGGGCTCGGAGAGCGAAAGCGGCTCGGAACGGAACTTGAGCGCCTCCAGTAGCTTCGACTCCTCGATCTCCACTTCTTGAGCGAGCTGGGCCAGAGAGGGCGGCCGTCCCAGGGTGATCTCCAAGCGGGCCTGCGCCTTCTGGACGCGGGAGAGCGTGTCGCCCGCGTGCACGGGGAGACGGATCGTACGGCCGGTATTGGCGATTCCGCGAGTGATGGCCTGGCGAATCCACCAGGTTGCGTAGGTGGAGAATTTGAACCCCTTGCGCCAGTCGAACTTCTCGACGGCGTGCATAAGGCCCAGGTTGCCCTCCTGGATCAGATCGAGGAGCGGAAGGCCGGACGCCTGGTATTTCTTGGCGATGGAGACGACGAGACGAAGGTTGGACTGGACGAAGTACCGCTGGGCGGTTTTGCCCTGGCGGACGTCGCGCAGGAGCTCCTGGCGCCGCTGGGGAGTTATCTCCTTGGTCTTGGAGGAGAGCTCCTTCTGGGCCCGGGCACCACGCTCGATGTCCTTGGCCAGCTGCACCTCGTCGTCTTTGGTAAGGAGTGGATATTGGCCGATATCGGACAGGTACATCCTGACCAAGTCCTCTTCGTCCTTGTCAATCCGGTCCTTGGCCACGCGCGCAACCTCTCTTGACATCCGCGGCCCTCGGGTCGGCCGCAATGGGACTCATCCTCAGTCGGACGATCGAATCAATTGGCAATCCGCTGATGCCATTGGCGAAATCTCGCTTCTCGCCCTTGCGCGGCTACGCCCCGCGCGCCAACGAGTGGCGACTATGACAACCTTAGGCAGTGCCTCGCAGATTCCCTACTGCCCCTCCGCCGTGGATTCCCCCGTCGTCAAATCTTAGTGAGGGGCTCCAGAAGCTCCCGACACTCGCTGATAACGCCCGACGCATCCCGCAGAAACGAGGCGAGGTTCTGGTCCTGATGGCGCCGGCTGCGCTCGCGCACCAGCACACCGATCGCTTCGAACGGCCCGATCACCTGATCCAACAGGAAAACGGCCCGCTCGCGCATGGAAAGGCCCGGCGGGAGCGTCGCCACCGGCGCCGGCTCGAACCTAAGCGGAGGCACCGTGGCGGGAAAGAGCTCCTCGGCCCCAAATGAAAGCTCGGCCAGCGATCGGGCACAAACCGCCAAGGAGACGCGCGCCTGGGCCGCATCGGCCGAAGAATGGTCAACCTGATCCAGCCCGCCGGCGGCATCCAGGGCGGCCAGACAAAGACGCTTCAGCTGATCGGCAAGCCGTGCCGTCTCGGCAAGGGTGATGGGTTCCGGCCCGTCACCGGCCATCAGCGAGCTCCATGGGGTCACGACTCCTCAAGAAAGCCGACCTCCTCGGGATCGAAGCCGTTGGTGATGGGCATGCGCCTGTCCTTGCCGAAGGACTTGGGGGTGATCCTGACCCCCGGAGCGGCCTGCCGGCGCTTGTACTCGCTGCGGTCGATCAAACCGGCGACCCTGGTGACCAGCTTGGGGTCGAAGCCGGCGCGAACCAGCTCCATCGGGGTCATGTCCCGCTCCACCAGCGCCATGAGAATCGGGTCCAGCTCCTCGTACGGCGGAAGGGAATCCACATCGCGCTGTCCAGGGCGCAGCTCCGCCGAGGGCGGCTTGAGGAGCACCTCGGTGGGCACCACTTCTTTGCCCGCGAGGGTGTTGATGCGCTCGCAGAGGCGGTAGACGAGCAGCTTGGGAATGTCCTTGATGAGGGCGAAGCCCCCGGCGGTATCCCCATAGAGAGTGGAGTAGCCGGTGGCCGTCTCCGACTTGTTGCCGGTGGTGATCACCAGCGCACCGGTCTGGTTGGAATAGGCCATGATCAGGACGCCGCGAATCCTGCTCTGAAGGTTCTCGTCGGTCAGGCCTGCGGGCGCGGAACCGAGGACTTTGGCAAGCACTCCGGAAAAGGCCGTGTGCATGGGCTCGATCTCGCCGGTCAGGAGCTCGATGCCCAGGTTGTCGGCCAGCTTCTGCGCATCCGAGACCGACCCCTCGGAGCTGTAGCGCGACGGCATGGAGATTCCCGTGACCCGGTCCGGCCCGACCGCCGCCACCGCCAGGGCGGCGCACAAGCTGGAGTCGATGCCGCCGGAAAGCGCGATGACAACGCGCGCGAAGCGATTCTTCTCCACGTAGTCGGTCAGACCCAGCTTGAGCGCACCGAGGATCTCGTCGAGATAGAAGTCGCTCAGGTCCGACACCCAGTTCTTGTCGAAGTTGGGACCGGGCTCGAAAAGGAATGCGGGATGGTCCGCCGGGTGATAGGCAACATGGGAGGATCCGACCGGCAGCGAGGGCGCTATCGGCACCGTCTCCAATACGTCTTCGGCGACCAGGCCACGCGGATCTAGCTGATACTTCCTGCTTGCCGCACCGAGGGGCACCCTGACGGTCTCGATCAGCTCCTCGAATTGGGGAAGGCTGTACTTGAGGGTGCCGTAGCTGTCGTAGACCAGCGAGCCTCCGTCGAAGACCAGCTCGTCCTGGCCGCCGACCATGTTCACATAGACGATGGGCGTCGACATGTCGCTGGCCCGCGTTGAGAGCATGGCGGAGCGCTGCCAACGCCTTCCCAGGAAATAAGGCGAGGCGTTGATGTTCAGGATCACATCGGCACCGCCCCGCACCTGGTCGAGAGCCGGTCCGGTCGGGCTCCAGATGTCCTCGCAGATCGACACTCCAACCTTCACGCCGCCCACGTCGAAGAGCTTGTGCTCTCCCGAGCCGGGAACGAAGTAGCGCTGCTCATCGAAGACGGCGTAATTGGGGAGCAGCCTCTTGCGATAGACGGCCTGCACCACCCCTCCATGCATGAACGCTGCCGCGTTGTGAAGTCTTCGCAGCTGCTCGGGAAATCCGACCAGGAGCACCAGCTCGGGAAGCTCCGCCGCGATCTGGTCGAGGTAGTAGCCGCAAGCCCGGATGAACGCCGGCTTGAGAAGCAGGTCCTCCGGGGGATAGCCGGTCAAGGCCAGCTCGGGGAAGGCGATGACGTCCGCCCCCTGCTCAGACGCGACCCGGGCCGACTCGACGATCTTGGCCGCATTGCCCTCGAGGTCTCCGACCTTGAGGTTTATCTGACAGATCCCAACGTTCAGCGAGGCTGCTTCATCGATCATGGCTCGATCACCTCTCGAATGCTAGCGCTGGCACCCGGTGCGGCGCCATAGGCGGCCCAGCTTGGAGTGCCAAAGAGAACGGGGCGGCCGCCTTTCGGCAGCCGCCCCGCGCGGAGGATACGGAATAGCCGGAGCTACATGTCGTAGTACATCATGAACTCCCAGGGGTGCGGACGTAGGCGAATCTGGTCCGCTTCCTGGTAGAGCTTGTAGTCGATCCAGGTGTCGATCAGGTCCTGGGTGAACACGTCGCCCTGAAGCAGGTAGTCGTGGTCGTCCGCAAGGGCCTCCAGCGCTCCTTCGAGCGAGGCGGGCACCTGGGGCACCTGCTTCGCCGCGGCGCCCTTCAGCTCGAAGAGGTCGTAGTCGGCGGGAGCCAGGGGCTCCATCTGGTTCTTGATCCCGTCCAGGCCTGCCATGAGCATCGCCGAAAAGGCGAGATACGGGTTGGCCATGGGATCCGGGCAGCGGAATTCCACCCGCTTGGCCTTGGGGCTGGCGGAGTAGGTCGGGATGCGGCAAGCCGCGGAGCGATTGCTCTGGCTGTAGACAAGGTTCACCGGAGCCTCGTACCCGGGCACAAGGCGCTTGTAGGAGTTGGTCGTCGGCGCGCCGAACGCGAGGATGGAGGCTCCATGGTGCAGGATGCCGCCGATGTACCAGCGGGCGAGGTCGGAGAGCTGAGCGTACTTGCCGTTGGCATCGAAGAAGAGTGGCTCGCCGTCCATCCAGAGCGACTGGTGGGTGTGCATGCCAGAACCGTTGTCCTGGAACAGAGGCTTGGGCATGAAGGTGGCGCTGAACCCGTTCTTGTAGGCCACGCTCTTCACGATGTACTTGTAGAGCATCACCTTGTCGGCCATGCGCAACAGGGTGTCGAAGCGCATGTCGATCTCGGCCTGGCCCGCGGTGGCCACCTCGTGGTGCTGCACCTCGATGTCGATGCCCATCTGCTGCATCACCAGCACCATCTCGGTGCGCAGATCCTGGAACTTGTCCGAAGGCGGAACTGGGAAGTAGCCCTCCTTGTGGCGGAGCTTGTACCCAAGGTTGGGTCCTTCGTCGCGGTTCGAGTTCCAGATTCCCTCGACGGAATCCACCGAGTACGAGGCGGAGCGAGAGTCCTGGTGATACTTCACATCGTCGAAGATGAAGAACTCCGCTTCCGGCCCGAAGTACGCGGTGTCGGCTACGCCGGTCGCGATCAGATGCTCCTCGGCCTTCTTTGCGATGTAGCGGGGATCCCGGTCGTAGGGCTCGAGCGTACGCGGGTCATGAATGAAGCAGTTGAGGTTCAGCGTCTTGTGCTGACGGAACGGATCGAGAACCGCCGTGGTGGAATCCGGCAGGAGGATCATGTCCGACTCGTTGATCGCCTTGAAGCCGCGGATCGAGGAGCCGTCGAAGCCGAAGCCCTCGGCGAAGGAATCCTCGGTCAACTGGCTGATCGGCACCGAAATGTGCTGCATAACGCCGGGTAGGTCACAGAAGCGCAGGTCGACCATCTCGACGCCCTCGTCCTTGGCCATCCGGATCACACCGGCAGGAGTCTTCTCCGTCATTCGTGCTCCTTGGTAGTTGAGAACCTCGGCTGGCGGGCACGGACTGCACTGGTCGCACCACTTCCAAGCCGTAAACCAGGCTAGGTTCGGCCCTGTACGGCTTCGGGGGCGTAGTGTGAACGCTTCATTAACTCGGCATGGACTCGCCAACCGAGTCAGCTTTCTTCGGCTTCAGCGCGGCTAGTGATATATGTGTGCCTACACGCTCAAACACCCGCGCCAAGATCGAGTACGTCCTCAAGACCGTCGAGGAGCGCAAGGTCGCCTTCATTCAGCTCTGGTTCGCCGATGTGCTCGGTACGCCCAAGAGCCTGCAGATCACCCCGGCGGAGCTGGAAAACGCCCTTACGGAGGGCATGACCTTCGATGGGTCGGCGATCGACGGCTTCTCCAGGGTCCAGGAGAGCGACGTCATCGCTGTGCCCGACCCCACCACCTTCTCCTTGCTGCCTACCGACTCCTCGATGGCGCGTATCTTCTGCGACATAACCAACCTGGATGGCACCCCCTTCGCCGGTTGTCCCCGCAACACGCTGCGTAACGCTTTGGATCATGCCCACGAGCTGGGTTACTCATTCTTCGCGGCTCCCGAGCTTGAGTACTTCTATTTCTCAGAGGCAAAGCCCGGCAGCCCACCCATCCCGCTCGATTCGGGCTCCTATTTCGAGCTGACCGTCTCCGACCTGGCCACCCAGCTGCGCAAAAGAACGGTCCTGGCTCTTGAGGACATGGGGATCCCCGTCGAGTACTCCCAGCACGAGGACGCCCCCGGGCAGCACGAGATCGACCTGCGCTACACGGACGCCCTGACCATGGCTGACAATGTAATGACGACAAGGCTGATCATCAAGGAGATCGCCTCCGCCAACGGGGTCATGGCGACCTTCATGCCCAAGCCCATCGCCGGCGTGCAGGGATCGGGAATGCACACGCATTTCTCGCTCTTCCGCGGTAACCAGAACGCCTTCTACGACGAGAAGGCGGAGTGGGGCCTCTCCGAGGTGGCCCGCCAGTTCATCGCCGGCATTCTCAGGAACGCCGCCGCCATCTCGGCGGTCACCAACCAATGGGTGAATTCCTACAAGCGCCTGGTCCCTGGTTACGAGGCCCCGGTCTACGTCTCGTGGGCTCAGAACAACCGCTCCGCCCTGATTCGCGTCCCCAATCCGCGTCACACCAAGCCTCAATCCACTCGCATCGAATACCGCGCAATCGACCCCGCGGCCAACCCCTATCTCGCCTTCGCGGTCGTCCTGGGCGCGGGACTCGAGGGAATCGAAAAGGGGTACGAGCTGCCGGCGGAGGTCTCGGAGAACCTGTTTGCGCTCACTCCAGAGGAGGTGGCCCGCCGCGGCATAGGCTCGCTGCCCGGCAGCCTCGAAGAGGCGGTGCGCGAGATGGAGAAGTCGGAGCTGATGCGCAATGTTCTCGGAGCGCACGTATTCGAGTGGTTCGTGCGCAACAAGCGGGACGAGTGGAACGGGTACAAGGTGCAGGTCTCGCAGTTCGAACTCGACCGATATCTGGGGCACCTATAAATGGAGCCGCTGATCCTCTTTCCTGAAGAGCCACCCTTCCACGTGGTCAAAGCCCTTCAGGACGGAGGGTACCCCTTCGTCGCGGTCAACGCCGTGGCGCAGGTCTCCAAGGACGAAACCGAGGAGGGCTGGTCGGGAGCGATCGTGTGCGCCGATTCGAGCCTCGAGGACGCCTTCCTGATCTGCCGTCAACTTCGCTCGAAGGAGTGGAACGTCTCCC
>JAKAEN010000141.1 GCA_021818355.1 Actinomycetes bacterium
CGCCGGTGAGCTGGGTGTCGAGATCGAGGTGTCCAGACGGCTCGTCGATGCGCTGGGCGAGGCCGACCTGCTCTTCGCGGCGGCATCCATGCCCATGCGCGATCTCGAGTTCTACGCCGGACCCTCGGACGACTATCCCAGAGTGCTCGAGAACCGGGGCGCCAATGGGATAGACGGCACCATCGCCTCCTTCGCGGGAGCCGCGCTCACCCACGCCCAGGCGCGCCCGGAAGGGATGTCGGTACTGGTGATCGGGGACCTGGCCTTCGTCTATGACGCCAGCTTCCTGAAGGAACTTGCCAAGCTGGGGGAGAGGATGCTGGTGGTGGTGGTCGACAACGGGGGTGGGGGCATCTTCTCGCTCCTCTCGCAGAGGCGCCTGGCCACCCCCGAGACCTTCGAGGCGCTCTTCGGAACCCCGCATGGCCTCGAGCTCACCCGGCTGGCGGCCGCTTACGGCATGCGAGCCTCGATTGCGACGAGGGCGGCCGAGGTCTCCGATGCCATCGCCGACGTGCGCGGCGATGGCCGGCAATCGATCCTGGTGGTGCAGAGCGAGCGCGATTCGAACCTCGAGGCGCACGAAGTCCTCGGGCGCCGGCTCGCGGCGGCCATGCGCGATGTGATCGCCGGGCTTTCCTGACCCGGGCCGGCGGCCCAGCAAGTGAAGTCCAGGTTGGGCTCTTCGGGCATTTAGTGTCTTTGGCATGAGCAAAGCCCAGCCTTCCGTCTTCGAGGACCTGACCTGGCGCGGACTCGTCTACCAGGCGAGTGACGAGCGCCTTCCCGCAATGCTCGATGCCGGAGAAGGAACGGCCTATATCGGCTTCGATCCGAGCGGCGATTCGCTGCACGTAGGCCACCTGATACAGCTTTTCAACCTGCGCCGCCTCCAGCAGGGGGGAAACCGGCCCATCGTGCTGGCGGGCGGAGCCACGGGCATGATTGGTGACCCTTCCGGCAAGTCCGCGGAGCGCAACCTGCTGAGCCTGGACGAGATCGTCCACAACGTCGAGAAGGTCTCGGCGCAGCTCACCCGGGTTCTCGACTTCACCCCTGGCCCCGCCACCGCGACGCTGGTCAACAACTTCGACTGGCTGGGAAAGGAGAGCCTTCTCGGGTTCCTGCGCGACGTCGGCAAGCACATCACGGTAAACCAGATGATCCACAAGGAGTCGGTGCAAACTCGGCTAATGGAGCGCGAGAGCGGCATCTCCTATACGGAATTCAGCTACATGCTTCTCCAGGCTGCGGACTTTCTGCACCTCTACGACGCCTTCGGGTGCAACCTGCAGATGGGCGCCTCCGATCAATGGGGCAACATCACCACCGGGATCGAGCTCGTGCGTAAGTCGCGTGGAGCCACGGTTTATGGGCTCACCTCGCCACTCTTGCTCAAGGCGGACGGCACCAAGTTCGGGAAGAGCGAGAAAGGCGCGGTCTACCTGGACGCCGCGCGCACCTCGGTCTATGAGTTCTATCAATTCTTTCTCCGCTCCGAGGACGCCTCCGTCGGGCAATACCTGAAGTTCTTCACCTTCCTCTCCTGGGAGGAGATCACCGAACTCGAAATATCCACCCGGGACCAGCCGGAGGAACGCCGTGCCCAGCATGCGCTAGCGGGCGAGGTGACACGGATGTTCCATGGCGAGGAGGGCCTTGCGCTGGCCCGGCAGGCTTCCGAGGCTCTCTTCTCCACCGACGTCTTTTCCATGGACCAGCGCGCCCTGGAGATGGCACTGGCGGGGGCTCCGGCGCACCACATCGGAGCCGCGGCACTTGGGCAGGGAGTCGAGCTGATGGTGCTGCTGGCCGAGTCGGGGCTCGCCCAGTCCCGCTCCCAGGCCCGCAAGCTGATCGAGCAGGGCGGCATATACCTCAACAACCGCCGCATCTCCGACGCCGAGCAGCGGGTGACCACGGCAGACGTCCTCCCTGGGGGGCGGATCATGCTCCGGCGCGGCAAGAAGGAATACGTCTCCGTGGTGGTGGAACAGGCCTGATCAGGAGGGAGCCAGGGCCTCGCGCAACGAAGCGGCGACGGATGCGGCCTCCTCCGGGGAGCCATAGCGGGTGCGCGGCCAGAAGAACCCGTGCAGCCCGTCCTTGCGCCGCCGCGGGACGACGTGGATGTGCAGGTGTGGCACGCTCTGGGAGATTACCGCGTTGGCCGCGACGAGGTTCCCATCGCAGCCCAAGGCCCGGCGCTGGGCGAGGGCGACCCTCTGGGCGAGTTCGCTGAGCGATGCGTACAACTCCGGCGGGCAGTCGGCGAGTTCGGCGTAGTGCTCGGCGGGCAAGACAAGGCAATGGCCGGGAAAGAGCGGGGCACGGTCCAGGATCACCAGCCGCGCCTCGTCCCGGTGCACAAGCTCGGCTCCGGCAAGGCCGGTGACGATTTCGCAGAAGATGCAGGCCACGCAGCGATCATATCCCCGGGTACGTCGGGCCCCCTGCCGCTATTGGCGGATGCGGTCCGATATGATTGGCCGGTCGGAGGCCCAGGGTGACGGGCGTGGATCGGAGAGATGGTGGAAGAGGGCGAGCAGATCCGCCACGGCGGGGCTCCAGTCCGGCCGGAGGCTGACCCCGAGTCATACGACCGGCTGCGCCGCAGGGTGCTTTGGTCGCTACCTGGTGGCCTCTACCTAATGGGCACCACGGGGGCCTCAGGTCCTCACGTGATGAGCACCAGCTGGTTCACCCAGGTTGCCACCCGGCCCAAGCTGGTGGCCGCCGGCGTGGAGGCGTACTCGTTGACCGCGGAGAATCTGGAGGCATCCGGCCACTTCCTGGTCTCGCTGCTGGCGGTCGAGAGCAGGCCCCTGGTGCGCAAGTTCGCCAAGCGTTCCCAAACCCGCGAAGACGCGGGCGGCACGTTGCGCATCGAAGGCATCGCCTTCGGCCTGAGCGAAATGGGGGACCCCTATCCCCTGGAGGCCATGGCCCTGATCGAGGCGGCCGTCCGCCAGCAGATCCCACTCGGAAGCCACGTGCTCTTCATCGGAGAGGTGACCGATGTCGCCTTGCTGCGGGAGGGGGAGCGTGCGCTGGCAATGGCTGACACCCGGCTCAACTACGGGGGCTAGGCGATTCCAAGCCAAGTGGCAGGCGCGCCTATACTGGACGAAGAGCCTGTGAGGTGATTGGTCTGGGCGAGTATCACTACGTTGAGCATGGACGGGCGCTCGAAGAGGTGGCGTCTCACCTGGCCCGGGCCGAAGTGATAGCGATAGACACCGAGTTCCACCGCGAGAAGTCCTACTTCGCGAAACTGGCCCTCGTCCAGATTGCCGCGGGCGAGGAGGTCTTCATCGTCGACCCCTTGCGGGTCGATCTCGAACCCCTTGCCGAGGTCTTCTCGGAAGGCCCCGAGGTGGTGCTGCATGCGGCGACCCAGGATCTCGAGATCCTGCGCCGAAAGGTGGGCGCTGTTCCTTCGCGAATTCACGACACCCAGATCGCCGCAGGATTTCTCGGCTACTCGACGCCGTCTCTCGCCCTCCTCTTGGAGACCTTCATGGGAGTGCGCCTCGACAAGAGCGACCGCCTGAGTGACTGGATGGCCCGGCCGCTCGAGCCGAAGCAGCTCGATTACGCGGCCCAGGACGTCCTCTACCTGGTGGAGTTGCGCGACATCCTTATGAACCAGCTGCGGGAGCTCAACCGGGTCGACTGGCTGGCCGAGGAGCTGTCCGACTTTGTCTCCCAGGCGTTCCGGTCCTCCTCGGATCCGTCACGCTCCTGGATGCGCATCCGCGAAGTGCGCGCGCTGAAGGGCCGCGCACGTCACCTGGCCATGGCCTTGGCGGCCTGGCGCGAAGAGCGGGCGATGGAGCTCGACATACCGGTCCGCTATGTCCTGGCCGATCTGGCGGTTGCCACCGTCGCCCAGGCCGCGCCGAGAAGGGTCGCCCAGCTGCGAACCATCCGCGGTGTGGAGCCGCGCAACCTTGGCAATGGCGCCGACAGGCAGATCGTGGAGGTGATCGAGAAGGCGCTGGCCGCGGGTGCGCCGGTAACGGAGGACGTCGCCCCAGTGGAGGCGGCGGACATTCCGCCGGGCTCGGCGGCGCTTCTTTCGGCCTGGCTGGCGTCCCGCGCCAAGTCACTGCACATCGATCCCAACCTGCTCGGGACGCGCTCCGACCTGAACGAGGTGCTGGCGGGAACCGGGAATTCGCGCCTTTCGCGCGGGTGGCGCAAGGAGGCGGTGGGCGGTTACCTGGAGCGGATCATCGCCGGAGAGATAGCCCTCTACCTGACCAAGGCCGGAGAGGTGGCAATGGTGGAGAACACCGGCGCCAAGGTCGAGTAGAGGCGGCTCAGTCCTTTTCGGCGCGCAGGTCGACCTTCAGGACCAGAATCCCGTCCTCGATGGACGCCTGGGCGTCACCGATGATGGCGTAGTCCATGAAATCGAGCCTTGCCTGTTCGATGAAGCGCATCCTCTCGGCTCCTTCTACCGGGGGAAGGCCCCTTGACCGCACCGCCTTGGCGCGCTCCTGGAATCGCTTGATCATCGCCTGAGGATCGAACTCGTCAGCCATGCCCTACAAAGTACCCGGCGGGGCAGGTTGTGCAAGCTGGGGCAGTTCAGGGCCATTAGGCTGTATGTTTGCTAGCGGAGCGCGATTAGCTCCCCGTCGCGTTGTGCGCGGCGGTGCGGAATTCGGCTCCCCCGGGTTCGGGAGGGGCACGGTGGCGCCCTCGCTCTTGATGTTTTTGGGAGTTGCTGGTGAAAAAGGGACGTCACAGGCGCTACGAGGAAGCCCGCATGGCAAAGCGCGCCTTTGTCAAGCCGGTTGTGCGTTGCGTGGAGTGCGGCGGAGACTCGGTGCGTGGGCATGCCGATTGGTGCATGGCGGCCACCGAGGAAGAGGAGCTCCTGGCGGAGGGCGACCTCTACCTTGATGAATACGACGACTTCGAGGACGACGAGGACGACGAGGACGACGAGGACGACGACCCGGATGCCCCTTGAGGGCGCCGGCCCCGAGCTTTGAATCCATGCAGACTCTCAGCCAGCAAAGACCTTCAGGCTTTGGCGTGCACGTCGGCACGAGAAGCCGGTTTCCGGGCAAGGACGTGAGGCCATGCTGAAGTCCTTCGACGAAGGCCGGATATACGGCCACCTGCAGTCCGGCCCGGGTCCCCTCTGCGTTCTCCTGCACGGCTGGGCCCGTGACTCGAGTGACATGGCTCCACTGGCCGCGCTGCTCGAGCAGAAGGGGCTCCCCACGCTGAGGCTGGATCTGCCGGGCTTCGGCGCATCGCCCGCTCCCGAGTCGCCCTGGAGTTCCGCCGACTACGCCGCTGCGGTTAGCCGCGTAATCGCCGAGGTCGCCCACCCGGGCGATGGCAGTGGGGTCGTCGTTGTCGGGCACAGCTTTGGCGGCCGGGTGGCGCTCCAGCTTGCGGCCATGTCCCCCTCCCCGGTGGCGGAGGTCATTGTGACCGGCGTACCCCTCTTCAGGCCGGAGGGTGGCGCAAAGCCGCCCATTGCCTACCGGTTTGCCCGCTGGGCTTCCCGGCGCGGGATTGTCGGTGAGGCGAGGATGGAGGAGTTGAGGCGCCGATACGGCTCAGCGGACTATCAGCGCGCCACCGGGGTCATGCGGGACATCTTCGTCAAGGTCGTGAACGAGGACTACACGGCCCAGCTCGAGGCCATTAGCATCCCTGTACAGCTGGTTTGGGGCTCCGCCGATAGCGCCGCTCCCGTCGAGCAGGCGCGACGCGCCGCATCCATGGTCAGATCTGCGACCTTGACCGTGCTGGAGGGGCAGGACCACTTCGGACCCATCGCGAGGCCGGACACCCTCGCCGCGGCAGTGGGAGAGGCCGTTATTCGCCTCAACGCCGCCGAGAGAGAAGAGAAGGGCTGAAGAGCTTGACCAACGTGACCACTTCCATCCTCTACGCGCTGGTCGGCCTCGTGGTCGTGGCGGTGGCCTCGATCAAGTGGCTCCGCGTCGCCCAGCGTGAGCACTACGTGCCCGGCTACGTCGTCCGCTTCGCTTCACGCTGGTATTTCTCGCGCGAGTCGACCACGAACACCAGCATTGCAATCTTGATGGCCTTCGCCTTCGTCGCGGCCATATCCCGGCCGCACTCGCCCATAATCGCGATTCCGGCCCTGGCGATAGGAGTCGTCGCCGCTCTCGCGTCACCTGTCGGACTCGGTTACAAGGGGCGAAGCTCCAAGCTTGCCTGGACACGGCGTGCCAAAGTCCTTTATGGGACCACCCTGGCGATCACTGCCGTGCTGGCCGCCATTTCGATGCTTCTCGGCCTGGCCGGGGGCCTGGCAACAGTCTTCGTCATCTTCACCCCCGGCATTGTGGATCTGGCCTGTTACTTCACCCGCCCCTTCGAGCGCCGCGCGCTCGAACCGTTCGTACGGAGCGCCACGGCCAAGCTCGAGCAGATCAACCCGGTCCGCGTGGGGATTACCGGCTCGTTTGGGAAGACTTCGACCAAGAACTACGTCGCCCAGCTTGCCTCGCAGTCCCTAACGGTGCTCGCATCTCCCGCCAGCTTCAACAATCGCGGCGGTCTTGCCCGGGCGGTCAACGAGAACCTTCTTCCCGGCACCCAGGTCTTCGTGGCGGAGATGGGCACCTACCAGAAGGGGGAGATCGCATCCCTGGTCGACTGGGTCAAGCCGGAGATCGTGGCCATCACGGCCATCGGCCCGGTGCATCTCGAGCGCTTCGGGTCCGAGGAGGCCATTTTGGAGGCCAAGCGGGAGATCACGACCCAGGCCAAGACGGTGGTGCTGAACGTCGACGACCCGCGCCTGGCCGGTCTGGCCGGCGAGCTCGAGCGCGAGGGCAGGCACGTGGTCCGGGTCTCGGGTACCGATCTGGCCCGCGAGGTAAGCGTGCTTCCCGACGACGCCGGCAATGCCGTGGTCTACCACGAGCAGCGCCGCATCGGCTCGGCGGCCACGCCTGCGGCCAGGACCAACCTGGCGGTCGCGGTGGGCATCGCCCTGGAACTCGGGGTTCCCGAGGAGGCGATAGGAAAGGCGCTCGCGGCTTTGAAGGCCGCCTCCAGCCGCCTCAACATAGTCACCACCGACGCCGGGGTGACGGTGATCGACGACACCTACAACTCGAACCCCTCCGGTGCCAGGCTTGCCCTCGCCCAACTCGAGGCGCACTCCAAGCCGGGTGGCAAGCGCGTGGTGGTGACGCCGGGGATGGTGGAGCTGGGGTCTCAGCAATACGACGAGAACCGCGCGCTCGGGGTCGTCATCGCCGGCAAGGCGACGCACTTGTGCGTCGTCGGGCTGACCAACCGCCGCGCTCTGCTGGCCGGTGCAAAGGAGGGGAGCGGCCGCAACATGACCCTCCTCGAATTCCGCACCAGGGAGCAGGCCGTTGAATGGGTGCGCAACAACCTGGTGGCAGGGGATGCGGTCCTCTACGAAAACGATCTTCCCGACCACTTCGCTTGACTTTCCCCGCCTCCGGCGGCAACCCGGTCGGCCCCCGGATCTCCGCTCCGCGGCG
>JAKAEN010000142.1 GCA_021818355.1 Actinomycetes bacterium
CCGCTACGTCCACGGACGGATCACCAGGTGGCTGTGGCGTCGGGGTGGGCAGCGGACGCGCTTCTGGATGCATCAGTGGCCCCCGCAACGCCTCTACTCCCTTGGCCTGCATCGCATGAGCGGCAGCGTGGGCTATCCGACGCACGCCACACCCCGAAGACCATCGGCAAGCCGTGTGCGGGAAATCCGCACGCACGGTTTGAAAGGGGGTCCTGCCGGTCCCGGTCTTCCCTCGTAATCGCGAGGGGGATCGGCAGGATCTACCAATCCCCGGGCAGCGATGAAGAGCGGCCCGTTCGAAGCAGCAGTAAGGAGTAGACCAGGATCGAAGCACCAGACCCTTTCCGCATCGATCCGGACCAGAGGCCTCTCAAGGAGTCTTACAAGGCTGGGGTCAGAGGGCGACATCGCCTCGGCGAGGTTATGCAGGTCGTCCCAGGCCCGAGCGGTGTTTTCCAGCACCTTTCTGATCGTTGCTTCACCGCTGTGCCGAAGGTCCAACTCCGCAATTGTGAGGATCCCGCGAGTCCACGGCGGCTTAGAGGTAGGTCCCTGCCATGGCGTACCTGGCACCGCATTGGACAAATAGAGGTATAGGGCAAGAAGGACGATTGCGGAATCGTCCAGTCCGACACCAAGACTGTCTCTCACCTGAGCATCGATTGCCGGGAGATGTTTCGGCAACCTCCGAAGAATGAGGTCAAACGCTCGAGGAATGGCCGCGCGGGCGTCCGCCGCCTGTGCCATCGAGAAGACTGGCAACAACCCCGCTATAGGGACCTGATCCATCGGCGTGTCGGTGGTCGTGGAGACAAGATCGTTGACCACTAACTGGGCTCGCAGGAGCCTCTCGAACTGCTCCGGATCAACCTCCCCCAAAGGCAGGGTTCGGTTCGCGCGCGCATAGGCCAGCACAAGGCTCCCCACCCGGTGCTGATCCGTGAGCGCCCATCTCTTCCCTCGGTATGCCCGCCTGTGACTCAGCAGCGCCGATAGGTTGGCATGAAACCGTGCCGGCGCGTAGGTCCTGACGAACCAGTCCTGAAAACTGAAGAAGTTCTCCTCGCTCGAACCAGCCTCGGCCGCCGCAGTGAGATTGTGACAGTACACAGATGCATACTGAACAAGCGACTGGAGCGAGACTCCCCGCAGCAGATCATCGCAGATCTCGGGCGACGACTCTGCGCGGAGGAGGTCACGGCTGCTCAGAATTAGAAAGGTTTCCATCATGGGCGGCGCGGAGCAAGCCTCGGGGCTATCCAAGCCCGTATGGCCACGCACCCAGGGGGGGCGGTCTTACGTCCCGCCCGGGAAGCTGGCGGCAAGAGATGTGTCATCCGCTCTTCCGGATGAGGACTCCGTCGCTCTCCAGCCGGCCTTCGCGAATGAGGCCGTTGATGATCGAGCGGAGGGTTTGATCGATGACGCGACCGGTGCGGCGGAAGCCGAGCCAGCGGGCAAGGTCGCGGATGGCGTCGTCCCTTTGCTTCCAGGCCCGACCTTCGAGGGATGCGAGGAACTGCTCCTTGAGGAAGTCGCGCCGGTAGTCCTCGATACGCCGCGCGTCGAGCGTGAGGCCGCCGCCATCGCTGGCGAGGACGCCGCGTCGGACGGCTGTCCGGAGGGAGTTGTCGACGATCTCCCGGACCTTGCTCCCCACCCCCTCGTATCCCAGGCCCCTCGCCAGGTCGGCAATGGCCTGCTCGCGGTCGCGCGGCGAGCCATCACCGAAAAGCTGGCGGACCCGGCAGATCAGCTCGTCGCGATCGAGTTGCGCCGCGTCGACCCGCTCGCGCGGATCCTCCTCGTCGTCCTCGGCGGCGGGTTTCTCAGCCGCAGAACGGCTATCACCTGGTTTGCTGTGTGCGATCTCACGGGGTGCGGGCGCCGGCTCCGCGGTTCTGGCTGCCGGGGAAGCAGGCACCGGCGGAGTCAGCACCTCGAGGAACTCGGCGATCACCTGGAGCTGGCCTTCATCGTCGCCGGTCAGGACGATCGGCTCGAAGGCCGGGTTGACCGGCTTCAGGGTGATGACCTCATGGCGCCACGAGTCGCCCTCATGGGTCTTCTCGCTCTCGTAGCGCTTGACGGTGTACCGGTCGCCGGTCTCCGGGTCGAGCTGGTCGCGGAGCTGGACGAGGACGGTCTTGCCCTGCCGGGTGCCCTCCACGGGCGCGGCGAAGAGGCAGTACGCGCCGTCGCGGATGGCGGGCTCCATCGACCTTCCCACGACCTGGGCGACGAACATGCCAGGGCGGAGACGATGCTTCGTGCCAACGGCAACCCACTTGAAGTCCCCGTCCCCCATGTTCTGTGGATCGCCGAAGCTGCCGGCAGCGGCCTTGAGCGGAACCAGCGGCACGCAGGTGACGTAGCGGTCCTCGGGAAGCGGCTCGACGATTCGTGGCCGAAAGGGGGCCGCCTCACCGGGCCGCTGGTCAAAGAGGTGGCCCTGTACAGGGGCCGGTGCCAGTGTGAACGGTGCCGCTTTCTGCTCGCCGGTCTGGAACGCGGCCGGCCAGCCGCCGTGCTTCTCGATGACCTCGTCGATTTCCTTCATGATGCGGATCGTCTCGTTCAGGGCAACGATGACCTTCTGGTAGTGGGCGATGTCATGCTTGGAAAGCGTGCGCCCCTTACGGTCCTTCAGCCACTTCTCGCAGACCTGGTAACCGCCCATGTGGAAGTTCCACACGGCCTCCGGCACGCCACGGAAACCGATGGTGCCGGGTGCGGCCAACTGGCCCCTCCTCGACCCACCCGCGTCAAGCCAGATGGTCTCGTGCGACCAGTTCACTCGCACAACCTCAGGCTCTTGGGGGCCACTATAGGTCGTAAGAAAGTGATCGATCTTAGGCGCTTCCAGCAGGTGGAGCGCAATGAGCTCACCCCCGAGACGTACCACCTCTCCCAGGAGGTCAGCGCTGCCAGGGAATAGGACTATCGGAAACCCCTGTGCGAGAAGGGAGCGGTAGCGGCTGCGGTACCCGTTCGAATGGCAAATCCCGTAGATCCACCGTAGCAGGTCGTCAGGATTGACACTGGGGCCGCAGTCTGCCTCTCTCCCAAATCCTAGGCGCATTCCAGTGAAGGTGGTCCACTTCTCAATGAACTCAGGTTGTAGGTTGTCTCCCCTCTGGGCGCCCCCGCCCAGGGCATCGTCATATCGATACAGCGGGAAGTACGTTGTGCCTCGGTCATGTGTGCCCGTCTTCATTTCCACCATCACTCTGGAAACGTTCACACTGAAGCGATCAGGGGCGGTCCAGGTGCTCGCTGCAACGAAACCGATGTTGGCACCAGCCAACACATGCTTCATGGTGGGCCACGACCGACTCGCGATTAGCCCTTCGTGGTAGAAGATGAACCGTTCGTCGAACGGCCGGTAGAGGATCGGTTGGATGCACTCCTCTGGATGAGCCTGCCTCAATAGGTTGGGCGAGTAGGCCCGAACCGAGTCAACAAGCTCGGCCCTCGACAACGCAATGGCAATAGCATCACGATTGGTCTTGACACCAGCTCCGAACTTCGCGAAAACCTCGTCAACCCGGGCCATGAGCAGGCCATCTGCGGCGTCCTGTGGGACAAAGGCACAGTTCTCGGGGTCTGGACGAACAGGGCACCATTCAGTATTGCGGGCGGAATGCAACCTCAAGTAGGCGTTCTTCGCAATACGTGGCCCCCAAATCTCAGCGAATCGCACTGTGCTGGGGCTGGTTCTCTGCGAGCGGATGTACGCATGAATACTCACAGCCTGCGCAATTTCGAAGACGTTCTCGTCTTCGGCCGCTTGTTGACCTATCTCGTTCACCCCACCGTGGAGATGAAGTTCAAAGAGAGATGTGAAGCTCGAAAGAAGACGCTCGCGCATCCCGCGAAGGGATGTGGATGCGAGCATCGTCGCGTTTGTGATGTACCCCAGAATCCCGACGCCACTCCTGCGAATCTCGCCCTCTGCAATAGAGATGAACTTCACAAAGTCGTCTTGGAGATTTCGCTCGAACTGGAGTTGGTTTCTCTCACGAATTGCGACCCCCCCAAACGAGCGAAATTTGTCAACGAGGCTTCGCGCCTGGGGGGAAAGGTTCGCCGAGTAGTTTGCGTAAGGGGGATTAGCCACTACCACTGTGAACTGGTGGTTGCGCTTGATCTCGTTGACGGCTTGCGCCTCGTGTGCGAGTGCCGGGAGGAAGCCCTCAAGGGCCTGCTGACCGATGTCGCTCGGCGGCTCCAAGGAGTTCGTCAGGTAGATGCGCGCCCGCTCGTCACTGCCGAAGCGGTAGCCGGTCTCGTACAGCTTCAGGCCGATCTTGAGGTGTGCGATGGCGTACGGTGCCATCAAGAGCTCGTAGCCGTGGAGGCGCGGCAGGAGGTGCTTTGGCACGTACTCGTTCCAACGTTCCTCGACGTTGGCAAGTAGGGGACCGCCGGCTTCCTCTTCCCACTTCTCCTTCATCGTCCGGTGGATGGTGTCGATCACCTCGACGAGGAATGTGCCAGTGCCGCACGCTGGGTCGAGGATCTGGACAAAGGCTTGGTCAGGCGGCGTACCTTCCGGGACTGTCAGGCCCTCATGGCGTTTCGCCATGTCGCCCCAGGTGGTGGTGCCCGCAAGGCCGTCCTCGAGGCCGAACTCGGTGCGAAGCAGCTGGTCCACGGAGCGGACGATGTACGAGACCACCGGGCGCGGAGTGTAGAAGACGCCGCGCTGCATTTTCTTCCTGAAGTCGTAGTCCTTGAGGAACAGCTCGTAGAAGTGGATGACCGGGTCTTCCTCGGGCCTAAGGTCTCCGAAGTTGATGACGACAGCCTCCATGTTGGCGTCGTCGAGCAGTTCAACGACCTCGGATACGCCCAGTTCGTCAAAGTCGACCCCCAGGCCGCCTGCCTTGCCGCGCCTTCCCCCCACCTGGAGGAACGTCTCCATCAGTTCCTTGAGGAACGGGTTGGTGACCGGGATTTGGGCCGGGAGATGGTCGGCCGTGTTCGCCTTAGGGTTGGCAATGCGGGCCGAGAGCAGGCCGTAGGCGATCGTCTGGGCGTACATGTCGGCGAACCCCTCGGCGTCAAGGTCGTGGACGAGCGCCTCCTGGAACGCCTTCATGAGCCTGGTGAGCGGGCCGCGCTCAGTCTCGATGGCCAGCGCGGTCTTGATGCGGTCGCGGATGGCGCGGGCCAGCTCGGCGAGGCGGATCGACAGCTCGCGGGAGGTGGTGATGACTTCGCGGTGGCGGAGAGTGAAAGCCGCGTTCCACCGCGTGCGCCACGCCACCGTGTCGCCCCCGTCGGTTGCCCAGGTGAGATAGGTCGAGAGCTTCTCGGCGATGGCGTCGAGGTGGAGTGGCGTGTCGAGGTTGTCCCAACCGAGGACCTTGAGGGTCGGCAGATCGCCCTTGGCCTCGTCCTGCGAGAAGTGGGCGAAGGTGATGCGGCGGTCGTCGCCTTCGCCATAGTTGGAAACGAAAAGAAGATCGTCCGCAGCCCAGGCTTGGCGCTCGGCCCGGTTCGCGCTCGCGCGTTTCTTGAGGACGACCTGGCTCAGGATGCGCCGCAGGGCCACGACCGGCAGCCGCTTGGGCTCGAACTTCACGAAGAAGATGCCCCACGGCTGGGGCGGAACAAGCGGACGTAGTCGTTTGATCTCCTGAATCTTGGCCGCGCTCCTCGCATCGATGCCCAGCTCCTCTGGGGTGTAGTCGAAGGTTAGGTCCTCGAAGCTCTCGGTCTCGATCGGCCAGTCCATCTGGTCGCGCAGGTACTTGATGAGTGAAGGGAACGTCCGGATTTCTCGAAGTGCCGCTCGTTGGTCCGTTGGCATCGTCCTAGCCTTCGTTCAGTTCCATCCAGCACTTGAGCACGGGCTTCACGCCCACTGGCGCGTCCACGCGCTTGAGGTACGTGTTCTTGATGTGCTTCTCGACCTTGGCGCGGATTTCGGTGAGCATCCGGTCCTCAATCCCTCGCTTCCGCTGCGTGTTCGGCTGCGAGCGGATCACGTCAACGATGGACTCCGGCGCTTCCTCAATCGCCCCGGACGCGAGGTCAAACAGATACCAGCCAACACGGCCGGCGGCCTCGGTCCAGGGCAGTCCTTCACCCTCGGGCACCGCCCCAGACAGATCGGGCGCGGGCAACGCGTAGCAGAAGAAGGCCGCTTGATGCCCCTCGACCGGGTGTTGCCGGCCGCTGAAGATGCGACCAGGAAACGCCTTGAGGCGCTCGGCCAGATCGGGCTGCGCGGCGAGGAGTTCCTGGTACTCGAGCCTCAGCTTCTCGTTGAAGTTTGGCGAGCCCTCATACTCGTGGGTGAAGTCCTTCAGCGCCTCGTAGTCGTCCTCAGGGGTGAGCAGTTTCTTCCCCTCGATGCCGAAGGTCTTCGAGATCTTCAGGGTCTTGTGGGACACCCGGCCGTAGAGGCGGAGGAGTACTTCCAGTTCGTCCGGAGGCAGGAAGTTCCAATAGCGGACCGTGCCGCGGATCGCCGCGCGCTCCGGGTGCTCGCGGGCGATCCGCTCCTCGACCTCGGGGTCGAGGCGCCGGTCAACACGGCCGATGCGTTGCATGACCCGGACTGGGTTCCAATGGAGATCGTAGTTGATGAGCAGCGTCGCGTCCTGGAGGTTCAGGCCTTCCGACAGGACGTCGGTCGATATGAGAACGCGTGTTTCCTCGAGGCCTTCGGCCACAAGCTCGGCCGGCGAGGAGTCGTTATAGTACGGGGCGAACTGCCGTAGGACCTCGGCTCGGTCGCGCCCTATCGAACTGTCCACCTCCTCAACGCCGACGATGCCGTTCATGTCCAACTCCTCGCGCAGGTAGCGGGCTGTGGCCATGAACTCCGAGAAGATCAAGACCTTCTGCTTGGAGAGTATCTTGTCGGCCCGCATGAGCTTCAGGAGGGCCTGGAGTTTGTCGTCGTGGCTCGGCTTGAACTTCGCCAACTCGTCGAGGAAAGCGACGACCTGGTCAAGGTCAAGGAAGGTCTCATCTAGGATCTCTTCGACCTTGTACTCGGCTCGGTCGAGCTCCTCGACGTGCTCGAGCATCTCGGGGCTGATCACGTCTTCATCCGCATCGAACTCCGATTCTTCGTACTTGTGAACGTGGTCGTGCACGCGCTCGATGGTGCGGGTGTGCTGGGCCTTCCAGCGGTCGAGAACCTTGACCTCGGTGGCGGTCTGGGAATGCTTCGTCGCGAAGGTGAGGAGCTTGAGCAGCAGGGTCTCGCACGACCGCTCGAAGGCGCGGGCGGAGCTTTCGAAGCGCTTGAGGAACCCGGTCCGGATTAGTGTTACGACGGCCTTCTGGCGGTTCTCATCCAGAGGGTTGATGGATGCGTCGGGCCCCTTGTAGTACGCGAGCGGGTAGTAGATCGCCAGGGAGAAGAGCGGCTTCTCCTTTGAGAACGCCTCCTCGACCTGGTCGAGGAGACGACCGTAGGTCTTCTTCAACGCATACGCAACTACCTTAGGGGGCTC
>JAKAEN010000143.1 GCA_021818355.1 Actinomycetes bacterium
CGTGTGCCTACATGTTTTGAGCTCGAACGACCCCGTCCCGAAAATCAAGTCACACAGAATGCTCCACTTGCAATTTCACAGTAGGCTCGCATGTGCGTTTCCGTGTGGAAGACGGGACAACGAGGCTCACCGTATGGCTGCGGTAAAGCCGTCTCGGTCTATGACGGTGCCGTCTCTGGTCGTCACCTGGATCACGTTCGATGGGTCTGACCACCTTGGTGATGCAGGATCGAATTGTGCTGAATGGGACAGGTTGAGTAACACGCACGGCGACGTAGGTTACCTTGCTGTTGTATCTCGATTCTGGATTCAGGTATGGTTTTGGAATTGAATGGTCGTCAAACCATCAGATACGACCTCTGTCGTGAATCGGGTCAAGCTAGTTAGTGTGGTGATTGATAGAAGGTGGCAAACAAGAGTTGATAGGTGGTCGTTGAAAAGTGGCTAGTCGTCTCACACGGTCGCTACAGCTTAGCGGCGCCGGGGTGCGGCGCCGGACAGAAAAGGGGACGCTAGTCGTCCCCGAACAAATCCTCGATTCCGAGCGGGCGCCGCTCGTGGGGGTTGTCGCAAGCTCGTAGCTCACCGAGGCGGTCGTCTCGAAAATACGGCCGCCCGTGGATGTAGACCACGGGCAGGCGCCGCGGGCCTCCCTCTGGTGCTGTCTCGATGTCGCTTGTGTGTTCCATGGTGTGTTCCTCCGGTGGCGGCGCCGCAGTGTCGCGGCTCCCTCCCACCGGGGGCCTCTGGAGGGAGACCCCTCACGAAACCGACCGCCGAGCCCCAACAGGGGCGAGGGTCGGTTCGATGAATGGGGTCGACCGTCCCCCGGAAGGTGGGAGGGAGCCGGCACGGAGCGCCGCCGCGAGGAACACCACCGACACACGACGGCGAGAGCGCCAGCGCGGAGAACCGCAGCTGCCGCCGGTCAGCTGGCCGGCCCCAGGTTGGAAGGCCGGGTCGCTGGAAGAAAGAAGGGACCGCTACTCGGTCCCCTCCGCGATGTCCCGGGTGACCGCGAGCACGCGCTGGAGGAGGGTGATCGCGTGCTCCAGGTCCTGACCGCGCAGGCGCCGGGTCGACTTCCATGTGCCGTCGGGTAGGCGGAAGCGCCGCTCCAGGACCACGGTGGTGAAGGCGTGCCCGTAGGTGCCCCCGTTGACCCACATGGCCGCCTGCAGGTCGCCTGCGCTGAAGCGGTGCGCGGGTCGCTGCTTCTCGGTGCCCTGGATCGGTTGTGGCCAGGCCTGGGTTGCAAATTGCATTTTCGACACCTCCTTGAGCCCCTGTGTGGGGCTTCTCTTCACTCGGGAAGAGAAGCCCCGGAGAGGCGTCGTTGCGGGGCCGGACCGGAGCCCCGACCCCGCCCGCAGGCGGGGGAAAGCTCAATGAAGGGGTGGAACGATGAGTGAACCCCTCATGAGCTTTCAGGGGCGGAGGGACGGGCCCGCATGGCTCTGGTGTTCATGCGTCCACCTTGACCGGCGAACCGGTGGCGTAGACCACCTCCGCGAAGCGAAGGAGCCGTCCGGTCCACTCGATGTAGGCTCGGGTGCCGGCTTCGTCCACGACCTGTAGGTCGTGGCCGGGGGTGCCGATGAACGAGGATTTGCCGGCAAGCTTCTCGGCGGCGGTGTTCCACTGTCTCGCTTTAAGGAGCAGCTCCTCGCGCCACTCGGGAGAGTTGAGCGTGCAGGGAGGCTCGGAGAAGATCGCCAGGCCGACCTGGCCGCGGGCGCCGGGGTCGATATTCGCAGCGAGCCAGTTGGCCAGTGAGTCCCGCCGGTACGTGTCGCGAAAGTAGCCCGCCTCGCCTGTCGGCACGGGCCAGTTGTAACCGTCGATCGAGTAGACGTCGGGAGCGTAGACGTCCATTCCCACGTGCATCACCCCTTGGCGGTGCGGGCGGCGGCCGCACCCGTCCCATGGGCAGACGGCGCGAAGAGGTCAGGGCGGATCGAGGCAAGGTACTCGCGTACCTCCTCCGGGATCTCCGCTTGCGACGGTGACGGTGCAGATGAAGAAGGGGCGTCCTCCCCCTCTTCGTCCTCTTCTT
Organism: Actinomycetes bacterium; assembly: GCA_021818355.1. Lineage (GTDB taxonomy): Bacteria > Actinomycetota > Acidimicrobiia > Acidimicrobiales > Acidimicrobiaceae > Acidithrix. Next base: position 2,057 of record JAKAEN010000143.1, read on the forward strand.
GACCGTCGCGCGAGAGCACCATGCGCTCGTAGGCCTTCTGGAGAGCCAGAATAGCCTTCGGGATGTCGTTGAGGCGCAGGTTTCCCGACGAGGCCCACTCACCGTCCTTGCGCTTGTAGCGCCGGTCCATGGTCACGGTGTGAAAGGACCCGCCCTTGGGGGTTGGGTTGCGCCACACGGCGAGCTGCACCCCTCCTGCGGATGTCTTCCACACCGGGGGCGCTCTGGCCTCCCCTTCGTTGTTGGCCTCTTTCTGGTTGCTCTGGCTGCTGTTCGCCATCTTGTGTACCTCCGGGGGACCCCGTGACGGGGCCTCTTTCCCGATTCGCGCGAAAGAGGACCCGTCGGTGGTGAGGCCGTTGGCCTCGTCGAGCAGGTTGCCCACAATCTGTGCCCAGGCCTCCAGCTCACCGTCGGAGAAGACGAAGGCCTCAGGGTCCTCCTCGTCCATCTCAGCCTCCGTGAGGTCGGCGAGTTCGCCCACCGGGTAGTTCTGCGGCCACGGTCGGAGGGCCTCGCAGGGCGGGAAGGGGTCCCGCCGCGAGGCCAAGCGCACCCAGGGGGGTGCGGGGACCTCAAGTTCGATCTCGTCCACCCACCCATCCTGTTCGATGGGTGGTCGCGACGGGGAGGGCTCGTGCTCCTCCCAGTAGCTCTCGTAACTGAACTGCTCGATCTGCGTCATGTCGATCACCTCGGAACCCCTCGTGTGGGGGCTTCTCTTCACCCTGGAAGAGAAGCCCCGGGTCACCAGTCAATCCGGGCGGCGTCTCGGAGCGGAGCCCCGACCCCGCCCGCAGGCGGGGGAAAGCTCAATGAAGGGGTGGAACGATGAGTGAACCCCTCATGAGCTTTCAGGGGCGGAGCGTCATCACGTCGATAGCGGGCGTGTCGGACGAAGGAGTCCGGACGTCCATTCCTATGGTGCTCACCTCGCGTTGGGCTGACGCGACTTCGGAGAGATCGAGGTAACTCGGCGAATGATCGACTGCGGGTCGTGATGGATCTCTTCAATGAAACAAGCCCGGCTGCACCACTCGCCCAGCGTCGATTCGTTCGTTTCACGGTACTCGATGAGTCGCAGCGGAACGTAGTCCGGCAAGACATCCTCTTGGAAGTCGAACACGTCGATGAAGGTCTTGCCGCACCGCTGGCAGATCCCGACAGGTTCGTGCACCTGCTCGCCGTCTTCTTGTGGTTCCATGCAATCGCCTCCACCCGGCGGCTCGCCGGGCTTCTCTTCAGCCTTGAAGAGAAGCCCGATGTCACGACCTCGGCCCTGCCGGTGAACGCCATCGCTCGGGTCACGAGGATGCCAGCCGGAGGGTTCGTAACGAGCTGAGTGGTCGGTAGGGCGACTCCGGAGGATGGGGCACCGGGGTCACTGCTCGTTGGTCGACGGTTCTGGGGTCGGGGCGTGAGGCGCGTCGAGGGTCTGCTGGACAGAGTGTGGGGTGTCGTGCCCGACGGTGGGGTTCAGGCGCTTGGCGAGAGCGCTGACGTCATTCCAGAAGCACTCCGGGCTGCACCATTCGCCCAGCACGAATCCATGCCAGTCATCCTCATCGACCGCAAGCCTGACCGGGTTGTGGCCGGGCAGTCGCTCGCCTTCCGGGAGGTCAGCTTCGATCAGCACGCCGTCGTCATCGGCTGCGTTGAGGTAAGGGGTTTCGCAAAGCCGGCAGACGCCGTTCAGCTCCGCCGTCGGCTTGAGCCATTCCTCCAGGTCCATTGTCGTACCTCCACCCGGCGTCCCGCCGGGCTTCTTCTCTGCTAAGAGGGAAGAAGCCCGGGGGTGACCGTCATGGTGGAACTTGGGCGATGGCTGCGGAGTTGATGCGTCGCGGGTCCCGCCGGCAGGATCCCCGTGGCGAGGCCATGACCACTCGCCTGTGGTGATAGTCATTTATATAGAATGGTTTCTAAAGGGATAGAAGGGAAGAGATAGGGGCGGACGCATAAACTCCGCACACAAAGCCGCGAATAATCCCAGAAACTGCCGAACCCCCCTCGAATTGTACCGTTCAGCTGAAGCGCAGCCGGTAGATCGTCTCCAGCACCTGCTCGTTGAACAGCAGGCTCACGGTGCTGGTGTAGGCGCGGTTGACCTTGGTCTGGATCAGCATCACCAGGCCGACGGATTGCATGTACGAGAGGTTGTTGAGGAAGTAGACGTAGGAGAAGCTCGTCTCGCCAACCTGGCGCGAGAGCTGCTCGTACGTCTGGAAGACCCGCTTGACGAAGCGCTCCCTGGTCCGCTGGACGGCGCGAAGGATGAGGAGGTTGCGGTCGTTGAGGTCGGCGACGAGGTCGATGGTGATGTCGCGTTGGGCATGGTCGAAGTTCTCCTGGATGCTCGTTCCTTCCCCGGTCACGGCGTAGAACAGCGTCTTGATGGCGACCCGCACGTCGGCGTTCGTCCTCTGCACGGTGAGTGCGGCGATCTGTGCGAGGTCCTCCTCTTTCCAGGAGTGAAGTCCGGCGGCGGCGCGCAGGGTAAGGATCTCCTGGACTTGCCGGGCGTCGTAGTTGCGCAGGTAGAGGGGATCAGCCTGCAGCGAAGAACGGACGGAGGTATCGAGTTCCGAGAGCAGGCGGGGGTTGTTGGAGAGGCAGACCACCATATAGCCGGCGTCGGCGCGGGAGAGGAAGTACAGGATGTCCTTGTTGGGGTCCTTCTTCGAGATCAGGTCCACCTCGTCGAGGACCACGACGGTGCGGCCGGGGAAGCGGCGCTCGAACCTGCCGTAGAGCTCCTGCAGCGAGCTGCCGCGCAGCGACGAGCCGAGGATCTCGGCGAGCAGCTTGAACGTTGTGTTGTGGTTACGGCAGTTGGCGTAGAGGATCTCGAGGCCGAGCCTCTCCCTGAGCAGCCGCTGGAGGTAGCGCAGCAGGAGCGTCTTCCCGCACCCGCGTGATCCAAGCACGACGAGGTTCTGGGGGACACCCGTCTGGGCGTACTTGAGGAGAGCGTCGATGATTGGCTTGGCCTCGTCGCGCGGCAGCGGCTGCTCGGGGACATAGCTGAAGTCGAAGACACGCGGGTCCTTGATCTGGGCGGTCTCCTCTCGCAGCGAGGTCATCCGGTGGGTCAGGTACTCGTCGACGTTCACGGTCTCACGCGTTCACTCCACCGCACGCATCAAGCACGCTGGTTAATTAAGCTTTCGGTGAGCGAAACCTTTAAGAACCGGGCGCACCAGGTGAGGGGCCATGGAATGTGTGCCAGGGACTGCCCCGTCGGGCGCCGTGTGTGGTGATGGACCGTGACGGCCGTTCAGGGTAAGTCGTTGAGCGAGATGCTCCGCCCGCTCGACCTCATCGACATCCCGAAGATCTACTCGCAGCACGCCGTACTCATCGACTTCGTCCTCTACCTCGTCCTGTTCAACGGAATCGCACAGGTCGCCTTCGCAAAACGGCTCGAGGGCAAGGGTGGGCGGCTCGTCGCCGGTGCCGTCGGCACTGCCCTCGCCGTTGCGATGACCGGCCTGGAGGCGACGGCGGGATTCACCCTCGCGTCATTCGGGGCGGTCGCCGCGACCTTCCTTCTCCTGCTCGTCGGGGTCGCAGTCTACCGGACGCTGCGTCACCTCGGTGCAGGGGCCGGTACCGCGGGCGCATTTGCGCTGGTGCTCGTGGCACTGGGTGTCAAGGCCGCAGCGCCGCGGCTGTCCGACGTGCTGTCGGCGACATTCCCGTTCCTGGACCTCGCGGTCGCCGTTGGGCTGCTGCTCCTTGCCTGGAAGGCACTGCACCATCTCGTGCCGCAGGGATCGAGCGGAAAGCTGGGCGAGCTGGCTGCAAAGATCGGGAAGCCCGGCCCGAGACAAAAACCCCGGCCGGAAGCGGCGGGAAGAATCCAGGGACAAGCCGAGGCCGAGCACCTGCGCGATGAGCTTCGGCTTGAACGGCCGGAGATCGGCCGTCATCTCAAGCGCATTACGAAGCAGGAGCGTAAGGCCTGCAGGCAGGTGAGCAAGGAACTCTCGCTCGTCCGCTCGTTGCTGGAGAAGGGCCGTCACGAGGGGCGTGACCGGAGAGCGATTGCCGAGGCACTCCAGCGCGTCCCTCCCGAGCGCCATGAACTCCGTGAGCGAGTCGATGCGGTGAAGCTGCTCGACCAGCGACTCGGCCGCTTCGACCTCGGGGTGCTGAGCGAACTCCGTTCGGCGTGGGATCAAATCCCGGCGGGCGAGCGGTCGTTGATCCGGCGCCTTGCTCTGGAGGAACGGGTCAAGGTGCAGTCCGAGCAACGCATCGCCGCGGCCGATGACTACGTGGCGACGTATGACTCCGAGTCGGCCGGCTTGGTCGAGCAAGCGGCGGCGGCGATCCTCAACAACGCGGTCCCCGAGGCGATCAGGTTGCTTCAGTCGGCGGAGCGGATCGAGGCGGAGGCTCAGAAGAGGATCGACGAGATTCTCGACGTCGAGCGCGAGCTGCGTCGGATCATGCGGCTGGAGCTACGGCAGGCGAAGCGTGCTGCGTAGCCGCTGGCAAGAGTGCCCGGCGAGTGAGACCTCAGCTGCTGATGGTGGGTTCTGGTAGGTTGTTTCTCCTTCGAGGTTGTCGATGAGCATCGGAGCGTCTTCAAAGTCGGCGTCGAGCCGATGACTCGTTCGGGAGCGCCGCTGTGCCATGTGCTCTTGTTGCCATCGCCAGAGGTCTGTCTGGGTCCACATGCCAGGGGTCTGAGACCCGTGGGTTCTTAAACCTTTCGGGTCAGCCTTCCATGTGCTTGCCGTAGAGGTCGTAGAACTGGCGGTAGTAGTCGTCCTGCAGCCGGTAGATGATGTGGTCCAGCTTGAGGTTGGCGTCCTTGAGCTGGCGGCGCATCGACAGCAGCAGATCGTGGCAGGGGTCCGTGCCTTCCGGCGGGGGGTTGCGTGTCATGCCGGGGCGGGAAGTGACTCGAATATAAAAAGGTTTCGCTGTGTCCCTACTCTCCAGTGAGGTCTACTCCTCGGGCTCCGGGCCGGGAGCGGCGGCGTCCTCCCTGAGCCAGCAGTACTCGAGCGCCTTCTGGATCACGAGCACGGCGCGCGCCGCCTCGTTGGGGCGCATCGATCCGGAGTCCTTCCACTCGCCGGTCGCCTCGTCCCGGTAGCGGCACGAGAAGGCAATGGAGGGCAACTCCATCGGGCCGTTCGGCGTCTGTCGCTGGTTCACGAATACCGCGGCGCGGCACGGGCCGGCGCGGAACGTCTTCCTGGGTTTGGTTGTCATGGGTATCACCGTGACCCATACGGTAACCCGGCTTTATCAACTTTTCGGTGTCGAGGGAGCCTGTGAGGTGGCACGTCCGGAGCAGCTGTCGATTAGGCCCAGTTCGTCATCAGGCGGAAACTTCCGTCGGCCTGCCGCGACAACTCAATTCGCGTTCCCTTGCCG
>JAKAEN010000144.1 GCA_021818355.1 Actinomycetes bacterium
CGGATTCCAGGTCGCGTCGGTCCACTCGATGCCGGATTTGTCTGCCATCTCTTCCCTTCCCTCTTGCCCGGCCGAGGGCCGATGCGCTCTTGCGGCTCCTATATCGGCACCGGGCCGTGCGGATATTCACAACTCGGGACCACGCCGGCGTTTCGCGTCGTGCAGACGCCAACGCTGTTATTGTCGGGCTTTGCGTATCGAAATCGAAGGGGTTTGGTTCAACCAAGGAGGGAGACCGGATGGCAAAGCACGACGCTCGCTACTTGGGCGGTATCGAGGGCCTGAAGGAATGCGACGGCAAACTGCTGATCGGCAAAGAGGGCATCGCCTTCGAAGCCTGGAACGCCGCAGGCAAAGCGGTCGGTGTCGGCTTGGTCGCGCTGCCGGGTTCGAGATCGCTCCTGAAAAAGGCCGGAGTGGGAGGCATGACGAAGGGCTTCAGCTTCGCCTGGGGCGACGTCGCCGAGGCCCACGCCGATGGGCCCGACACCTTTCAGAAACGCGCGACTTTCACGCGATTCGTGATGACAGGGGGCCTGGGGGCCATCGCCTTCAAGAAGAAGGTCGACAATCACTGCTTCGTCACGGTCGCCACCAAGGACGGCGCCGGCGCGGTGGTGGAGGTCACCGACGCGCTGCATCACCAGGTACAGGCCGAGATCAGGGCCGCCGGCGGGGCGCAGTTGGGCTGAGGATCGACGAATGCGGGGCGAGAAGGACCCAACGCCACATTCCTCTTGCCGCACGCAAGCCCGATGAACGAAAGGGAGATCCCACCCTTCACGAGCCACCGAGCGGCCCAAGCACAACGAGGGCCAGTCACCTCTATCGGCAGGGTGCCGGCGCTCTAAAGATGCAATCACACGGGCCAGGGCCTTTGCCAAAGGCCGGGAAGAGACGGGCACGGCCCAAAAGGAAGAAAACAACCATACCCATCTCTTCATGGCCAGGCAGGCGAGAGTGGCAAGGCGTATGAAAAACCACTCTCGCGGCCAAGGCGGCCGACTCTTGGTTGCTGCACGGCAAGCCGACCGCCATTCATATCGGCACCAGCGGTGCGCGAATGTGGAGCCTCCTAGTCCCTCGCTTGGTGCACGACATAAGCGATTATGCCCAGCACACCTATGGCCACCGCGAGCAGAGATGAGTCCACGCCAACGCCCACGATCTGGCAATCGCTGGCGATGTGGGACGACAGGGCGGAGCCTAGGACGCCCAACTTGGAACTGCACAGGCCATGGGCCTGGTAAAGGTTGATGTAAGACGTGTAGACGTGGATGACAGGCAGAAAGAGCGCCGCAAGCCCAAAGGTCGCGAGGAAGACAAACGACACTAGCGGCGTCTTTGGAAGCCCGACGTGAACGGGTCCGCCTCCCGGCTGCGCTGCAGGCTGCGCGGCAGGCGGGACCGGGTCCGGCTGTGGCGACGTGGGCTGGCCGGGTTCGTCGGGCATCAAGCTCTCCCTAGGCCTTGGCCCGCCGCACCAGGCCCAACGCCAAGGACAAGCCGCCGCCGACGAACGCGACCATAGTGAACCCCCATCCGTAGCTCACCGCCTGGCAGTCGTTCATGGCGTGAGTAGAGAAGGCCGTGACGAGAACTCCCAAGGTCGAGGTGCACAGCCCGTGCGCCTGGGACAGGTTGATGTGGGCCGAGCCGACGTGGATATAGGGCAGGAACAGGAGCGCGGCGCCAAGGATCAACAGGCTGACACCAAGCTTGACGAGGTTCTTTGGAAGCCGGATCTGAACGGGTTGGAGGCCCGGCTGCGAGCCAGGCTGGGCTGGGTTGGGTGTGGGCTGGCCGGGTTCGTCGGGCATCAAGCGCTCCTTACGTGGGAATTGTAAGCCCGTCCTTTTAGGGGCGAGGCCGATATGGCATCTTCTCGGGCGTGGCTGGCGGCAGAGATACGGCCGGGGACACCACGTGCCTGCGTTGGTAGACCCGGACGCCCCGATGATCCTGGACCTCGCATTCCTCGAAGGCATCGAGCTCTGCCCGCAAATGCCGGACTTCGCCAATCAGGGCACGAATGGCCTCTGCGTGCTGGCCTGAAATCAGCGCCCATTGAACGGCCTCGCGAGTATCCCCCTCGAGCCCGTTGAGATCGAGATCGCCGGTGCTGTCGATGAGAGGTTCCGCTTTCATGCATTCTCCTTGGTTGCTGGCAGCCGTACGGCCGGCGGTTCGCCATAGCTGCCGGTGATGACCTGTTCGAACTGGACGTAGTGGCCCGTGGCGTCGTGGTGACGGGCCGCCACTCCAATGGCGTTGCGGGATTGCCACTGCTTGGAGCAAGTCTCGCACCAGGCGTTGGCTCCCATGACCCCCGTATAGGTGGTTCTCATAACGCCCTCGGATCGGCAGAAAAGTCCTGGATCATGAGGCCGGCCTCCCGGGCAATCCCCAGCATGTGGCCGGTGCCCGCGCCTCCGGGGAAAGCGACAACCAGCTCCGCGCCGGCTGCGAGCATCTCCCGGTTGCGCAGCGGGCCGGCACTTCGGCCGTATTTCTTCCAGTCGGCCGGGTGCTCCTCGACCGCAAGGCCGCGCTCCTTGGCAAGCTCGCCAGCGAGCGTGTCAGCGCCAGGCGCGGCGCCGTGCACCACTGTGGTCTCGGGGGCAAGGCCCCGAATCACCTCGGCCATGAACTCCCGGTTCGCATAGTTCCTGCCGCCACAGACGATCACGCGCATGGATTCATCGGCCCCCTGCGTCCCACACCGAGATCACCGGCCCATCGGGCTCTTTGCGCCAACTTGTAACCTGCATGACGCTCTCGTTGGCGATCGAGCCATCGGCCCTGGCCCGATGGCAGACGAGCTCGACGTCGAATCCGTCGCCCGAGCAGTGTGCCTTGATTTCGATGACCTTGACCCGCATCTTTTGTGCGTAGTTGATCACGTTGGCCTGCCTGCGCCCAGTGACCGGATAGATGATGTCGCCTTCGTTGATGCCCAGGATCTCGAGAGCCCACTGGCGCGAGAGCTCCCGATTCTCGAGCCAGAGCGCCTTCTCGGTGGCCGCGAAGACGGCTTCGGAGCGCCGGCGCTCATGGCGCACGGCCATAAGGCTCGTGTACGTATTGCGCGCACGTGCAGTCAAGTCCTGAGGTTCCTCGAGGCTGCCGGCGGGGCTCATACCCCACTCCCCTGTTGGCCCTGGGCGATCCCAGCGCCATGGAGATCTTCGCCGGGCTCACTGCGCCAGATCACGACGCGCATCTCGCCGCCATAGGTCGTTCCGTCCAGGCGTGCGTTCGATTCCCGGGTCGACAGGCGGGCCTTTGGAGCGTCCTCCATATCGGTGACCTCTAGCATCTCCGTGCCCTTCTTCCTGTTGCCTTTCGATATAGTTATTATATCAGACAGCGTGATCGGGTCGGAGTGAGCCGGGTGCCACCGGGATTCACGGCTCTCGGGGCTTGGAGCCGGTAGCCGGCCAGGCGTGACGCTTGGGCCAGGATAAGGCGATCACCACTGCGCTGTAGAACCAGCCAGCGCGCAGGAAAATTGTGCGGTTGGCCACCCAGGCTTCCAGCCTCGGCCGCTTCCATCGTTCACCGCCCCGCTCCATGGCGACCGTGATCGGCGCCCAGCGGATGAGATATCCCAGCTTGGAGGGCGGAGCATCTTGCCCATCGAGGGGGGTGAGTCGGCCTTCCAGTTCGTGGATGTAGGCGAGGAGCTGCCGGTCGTATCCGTCGCGGACCTTGGATTCGAGCAAATGGATCATCGCGGAGATGTGCGCGTCGCCACCATTCACCTTGAAGCCGCAGGCGCATTCAAACTTCGCCGCGCGTCTCGCGGGAGCGGAACTGTGGCCCCAGGCAATTTGGCGCTCGAGAATCTCGATCACGGACGGGCCTTTCACCGGCGGCCGATCCTGGTCAGGGGTTCCCAGGCGCCGCAGCGCTCGCAGACCTTGGGGGCGCCGTGGTTCCAGAACGCCTGGTGTTGCCACTTGTGGCCAAGCGCACGGCACGCCGTTACGTTCACCCTGGCGATCATAGGTTGCTCCTTTCCGAGTTGTCGGCGATCCATGCCGCCTCCACGGCGGCAGTCGCCTCCTCCCTGCCGCCAAACTCGCCGTCGATCGGCACCAGGAGGCGCCTCGCGTTATTGGAGCCATGCCGGACCCAGACGGATGCGGTCCAGTGTTCCCGGCCGGGATGGATCCGGCCGATAGGGATCCGGCCGCCGTAGACGATGTATCCGTCGTCGCGGCGGCGATGCGAGACATGAATCCCGTCCACACATCCCCTGGACATCAGTCGGCCTCCTTATCAAGATCCACAGCGGCAGCCACGGCGGTCATAACCGGGGTTCGCGCACGCGCTGGGACCGCGCGGCGCGAGCCTCCAGTTCGTTGATGCGTTCGCGCAGCTTGCGGTTTTGCTGCTCGAGCTCACCGGTGCGTACGGACACGCCCTCCAGCTCGCGTTGGTACTTGTCGGCAAGGATGGAGCGGGAATCGGCCTCTGCCTCGAGTTCGTGCACTTGGTTGTACAGCCAGATGATGTCGTCGCGAGCAGAGGCGAAGAAGAAGGCGTCGTTCTCGGGCGAGAAGCCCTCCGGGCGCGCCCGGCGTTGGGCATCCAGGGGCCGAATGCAAACCAGGCCGAGCTGAGCCAGGTGGAAATGCGGCTCATCGGTGCACTCGGCTACCCCGAAGGGACCCGGGGTCGCCCCGGATGCACGCACGACGATGGCGTCGAGCTCCGATGCCTCTTCGGGAGCGCCCTCGTCGTCCTCCACGAGCTGATCGGGGGCCGGGACCTCGGAATCGCTCCTCATGAGGTAGGCGGTCAGCGCGTCGGCCACCAGGATGTCCAGCACCTCTAACTCATCGGGCCGCAAGGCATGGCGTTCGAGCCACACTTCGTTGAAGATGGGCACCCCCAGATCGAGATCGCGGACCGCCTGCAACATCAGGTCTCTTATCCGTCTGTCGCGAATCACGCTGAATCCCCTCTCTTGTTCATGGAATCGGCAAAGGCCTGGGCCAGCTCCTTGGACGCGAAACCCGACGCCAACACCGACACCCCTTCGGCACCGATTCTCAGAGGGGGCTCGGCGATCACCACCCATTGCTGGTCGTCTCCGCCGTACTCGATCCGGAATCTGCCTCCTAGATCGGCGCGAGGCTCGGCAATGTAAAGCACAATCGCGTCTCCTGGATCGATGTCAAACTCGTTCACTGTTGCTTCCCGCCCCCTAGCTGGCTGGAAGTTCGCTCCTGGCTGTGTGGATAGCGTTTACGCTGCCGGCAGTGGAGATATAATCATTATATCACACCTAAGGCCGAGGTGGCTCTGTCCTCCCGGGGTCCGGACTCCAGCCCGGGCCCGGGCGGTTGGGGGTCCGCTTCGCGCCGGGGAGCCAGCATCACCTGCCGCCAAGGAGTCGCGAGCACGGCCGCTTCGGTCCGAGGCAGGGCGTCTGCCACCACCAGCACTGCGGCCATGTAGCTGGCGGCCAGGCCGGCAACGGCGAACGCGGCGTCCATGGCCAGGCTCATGGCCGATAGGCGACCTGCGGCCCGAGCGGTGGAGATCAGCACCTCGCGCGCGGCGTCGAAGCCCTCCCCTTGCGCCAAGGAGAAGGCCGCCGCCAGCTCGAGGCGTTGGGTGGAGTTGGTGCGGGACGCCTTCGCCAGTAGACGCGAAACCTGGACCTGGCCGGGGCCGAAGGCGACCTGGGCATCTATCTCGGCCACCACCGTCAAGCGCCGCAGCCAGACAACCCCGTCAAAGGAGGCTTCGCCATGGGAGTCCTCGACTGCACCTTGTGCGGCGACCTCGAAGAGGCGCATCGGCCATGCCGCGTCGTAGCCGGCGGTCGCCGGCTCCTCCCCAACTGGAACCGCCACGGGCGACAAGTCGAGCAGGCCACCGAAAGGCTCCGATTGTGGACCGAGGGCGGCGCGGATGTTCTTCGATAGCGAGCCTTCCTTGGCCAGACGGCGGCCGGCGCGGCCGAAGAAGCTGCCATCCGGGCGGGTGGCCAGGTAGTACGTCTTGGTCATGTCGTCCCCATTTTTTGGTTTATGGCGCCCGGAATCGCGGACGGAGTCTCAGCTGTTGGCGCGAGGCGTATGCCCGCACACCAGAGACCGATGCACCGGGGGGTCGAAAACGGCCGGCGGCCGACAGCGCCGACGGCTAGGCACCAGGCCATGCTGTTCCCTTCTCTTTCCCTGCGATGCCTACAAGCTTGGCCCCGGACCGCCCTCTCGCTGAAGGGCCAGTGCCGAGAAACATTTAGGAGCCGAGGTGACGTCGGCGAGCGAAACCGGGGCTACCGCTGGAGCCACGACCGGAGGTCTCGGCTCGGTGCGCCTGGGTTCCTCCCAAATGGGACCGACGGCCGAGAGAAAGGGGCCCAAAACCTGCTCGCGCAGATAGCGAGGGAGCTGGTTTCCCAGCACGATTGCCTTGGCCAACAGCTCGGCCAGCTCAGCAGTTTGGGTAAGGACGTCCCAGTTCTTCTCCTCTTTGTCCAAGGCTGCGGCTCTGGCCTCTCCGGTCAGGGCCCCGGCCATGGCCCCGGCACGGCGGGCCTGAGTGCGCAGGCGATCGAAGCGCCAATCACCGGTCATCCGGGTGTGGGGCAGCATCTCCGCCCAGCGGGATGACGGAGTGGAGAAATAGGGGTGGGCGTGCTCGCCGCCGGGTGGCTGCAGGGCCTGGGAAGCCCAGTAGACGCGGATCCACTGTTCGGTCGACATCGCGGCCATGCCTCCGAAGAGGCGCTGGACCAAGTCGGCCTGGGGCGCGAAGGCCTCGAAGATGGAGAGCTCCTCCACGACGTCGACTTCGCTCACCCAATCGCCTGCCGTCTCCTCGGGGTGGAGGTTCCCCGCGTACTCCACCCGAAAGAGCCGGGCCGGCCAGGCGTGTTCGGCGGGCACATCGATGGCTTCGACGGGATCGCGGCCGATGTAGAAGGTCGCCCGGCCCTCCTTCAATCTGGGAGTGCAAAGACGCTGGCCAACCGCGGCGGTCACCTGGGACTCTTCGAAGATGGAGAGCACCGCGCCGATCTCGGGCCGGCCGAAGCCGTCAGTCATTAGATACCAGGACATGCGAGCCCTTCGTTGATGGCGGATGCCTGCGTGAGGCCAGTGGTTTGCGCCAGGGATATGGCTGGGGTCCGGACCGAGGATTTCTTGGGTGTATCCCAGATTGGGCCGATGACCGCTTCGAAGGGAGCCAGTGCCGCCTCGCGTATCTCGGCTGGCCACGGGACGGATGCCGCCAGGGCCGACCCGGCTGCGTCGATGATGCTCTCGAGCAGCCAATGTCTCCCGGCAAACAACGCCTGATTGCGGCTCTTGGCGCCTTCGAGCGACTCGCGGGCGGCGGCGCGCGCCACCACGGACGTCAGCTCTCCGCGTTCACGA
>JAKAEN010000145.1 GCA_021818355.1 Actinomycetes bacterium
TTCGCCGCGGCTCGCGGAGCCGCCGGCGGATTGGGATTCTGTTTGCGTTTGTTTGCCATGTCTCACGACGACTCCCCACCGCCGGCTGGTTTCGCCGACCGCGAGGCGTGACAGGCTGGCGGCCGGCGGGCAAAAAAGCAACTGACTCCTGATCAAAACCGGAGACTCCACCCCACCGGGAACTTCAGTCCGCGGACCCCGGCCGGGGACCCGCCGGCGGTGGCAAGGGCGTGGCTTGCACCGCAGGCGGGTAGTCGTGACGGGTCTCCAGCGGGCTGCGGCCGTCGGCGCCGCGGCCGCGGGCTGGGCGAGGATCCTGTGCCTAGGCCTTTTCAGGGGAAATGGCGAGAGGGTGATCCCTGGTACCGATGCCACTCACGTCAAGCCTCGGGCCCGGGTTGCCTCTTCACACGGCACCGGCGTGCACTACGTCTTCTTCAGGAACACGTGGACGGCACGGTCGCCGGCCAGGCGCTCCGTGCACGCGTAGCCCAACGCCCGCAGGTCGAGCTCGGCGAAGAGGTGCTCGCCCCGGCCGAGCACGACCGGCGAGAAGGCCAGGTGGACCTCGTCGACGAGGCGGGCGCGGAGGTACTGCCGGATCGTGGCGGCACCGCCGCCGATCCGCACGTCCTTGTCGCCCGCAGCTTCTCTGGCCTGCTCGAGCGCGGACTCGATCCCCTGCGTGACGAAGCGGAACTCCGTCCCGCCCTTCATCTGGAGCGGTTTCCTCGGATGGTGAGTGAGCACGAAGACCGGGACGTGGTATGGCGGTTCCTCGCCCCACCAACCGCGCCAGCTCTCGTCGGGCCAGGGCCCGCGCACGGGGCCGAACATGTTGCGGCCGAGGATCCAGGCTCCGATGTTCTCGAAGCCCCGCGCCGCGACCTCGTCGTCCACCCCGGTTTCCCCCTCGCCGGTCCCGTGCATCTTCTGAAAGGTCCGCGTGTGGAAGAACCAGTCGAAGAGCTCGGGGCCGCCCACGCCGAGCGGATGCTCCAGGTCCTGGCTCGGACCTGCTCCGAACCCGTCGATCGAAACGGAGAAGGCATGAACTCGCAGTTTCGCCAAGAACCACCCCCGTGCGTCCGGGCGCCCTGGGCACCCGCGCGCGATCAACACGCACGGAAGGACCGGAATTCCACCTCTCACCCCGGGTGTGGCGGTACGGCTGGAGACTCGGTCGAAGGCAGGTGCCGGGCGAATCCCGGAGATCGAGTGGCAAGGCCGTACCTCACGCCGCCGGCCGGCGGTCGCGGAAGACCTCCGGTGGACTGCCGCCGTAGGCACCGGTGGCGGCGATGTGGGCGAGGATTCTGTCCGTGAGCCTTCTCAGGCGAAATGGTGAGATGGTGATAGCTGGTACCGATAATCGAGCAGTACACACCGCAACAGGTCGTCTCCTCGGGTGACCCGCTGGCGGGCGGGACGCTCGCGTTCCTGGCGACTCCGGCCAGCACCATACTCACGGGCGCCGCGTTCCAGGGAAGCACCTATGCGAACGGGGTGGGCACGGCGCTGATCCACCTCAACGTGGCCCCGACGGTCCCCGGCTACAACATCGTGTACAGCACCACGACGAGCCCCCTCACCAGCTTCCAGGGATCCGACGGAAACACCTACCCGGTCTATGCGATCTTCTACGGTGGGCTTCCGCCCGCGATCCCGGCTGTGAGGGCATGGGGACTGGCGATGCTCTCGCTCGCCCTCCTGCTCGTCGGGGTCCTCGCGATCACGAGGCGCCCGTAGAACGTCTGCGGCAGCGGTGAGCCGCGCCAGGCACGCCGATGGCGCGGCTCGGCCAAACACGTACCCGACACCGATCTCACTTGTCAACTGTGCCGGACCTGGTACCTATCCGGCGAGAATCCGAGATAGAGGATTGGTGTTCGTCAACTTTGCCGGACCTGACACCCTTCTTTGCCAGAGCCTTCACGTGATGCCGACGTGGGCCGAACCGTAACACATGACGACAATAGTGAGATGTGTGTGTGGGCGCCGGATTCCAATCGGAGATCGCGCTTGACTGGGCCTGACGAACTATCTAGACTCGCCAACCTGGTTGTATCTATGCCAGGGCTCGACATCGACGCCTCTACGACGCTCGCCATCGCGCCGACTACAGCGTGAAACGGCCGGTAGTAGCCAACCGCAGTGCCCCAAGAAGGGGGCAAGTGACCGGAGGCCCGGACATGAACGAATGGAAGGTTCGCGTCGGGGATGTCAGCATAAAGGCGGAATCCGTAGAGGAGCTGAAGGCATGGCTCACTGAAGGCCGGATCCGGCCCGAGAACTACGTGCTCCATCCCGTCCTCCAGCGCTGGATGTACGTTCGCGAGCTTGAGGAGCTGAAGCCGCAGATAGCGCAAATCGATTCTGCCTCGGCCGCTGGATCTGTGCCTCAAATAGCAAGCAAGAAATGCCCGGCTTGCGCTGAGGCGATCCAAGGTGCCGCAGTCAAGTGCAACCACTGTGGAACAGTGCTGGTGTCGCCCATCCTGACGCGCCCGGCGCTGGGTGCCAGACCGTTTCGAGGACTGGCCTTCGTTCTCGTCCCAGCCGTGGGAATCGCGCTGCTCGCGTTGTTGGCACGGCGCCCTAACACTCCCGACCCGGGGATGTCGCAGACAGGGGAGGCGCCCGCCACCGCCGAGCAAGTGCAAGCCACTCCATTCCGATCACAGAGCCAAGCCCGGGAGTACGCCGGCCGCGTCAGGGTCGCTCTGGACAGCACGACTGTCGAGGAACTAGTCGCGCAGATGCCGGAGGGGATGCAGCCTGCCCTGGAACGGACAGCCACTGGACGGCGGAAATTCACATGGAGGTTTCCAGACGGCAGTCAACTCATCGCGCTCTTCACGACCCGAGGGCCGGAGGGGAGTGGCCTGGGCTTGGTCCTGTACGCGGTCGATTTGAAGGACTGAATCCACCTCCGGAGCCGCAACTCGAGCTTCCCTCCGGTGCTACGACCGCTAGCAACTGACCAGCCCCAGGTCCGGGGTGCGTGGAGACCCTGGGGCTGGGGCCGATCCCATCAGGTACCGATGCGATGCGGATACGGCAAACCCGAGCCGCATCGCAAACATAGACTGCTGCCCAGAGGCCGGCTCGGGGCGATGAACCTCAACAGCCCTCTCAAGATGACGATCATCAGGCTGGCGACTCAGATCGCGGGCCTATCGTTTGGGCGGGATGTCGTTGTGCAGCCCTGATCCGCGCCCGCTCTCCAAACAGAGCGCGAGGCAATTGTGGCTTCCTGATTACGGATCACTGGCTCTTGGGAACCGGCTTCGTGCCGAGGAGGTACGCCTCCATGTCGGCGGCGACCTGAGCTGAGAGCGCGCGGGACGAGTGCCAGGTACGCAACGAGCAGAACAGCGAGCCCACGCCACGACAATTCAGCTACTTGCGTACCTGACACCCCTTCCCACCGCGCTCCAGCCTGTCAACTGTGCCGGACCTGGTACCTATCGCGCCGAGGACGGAGAGCTACTGAGCCCTGGTGCCGCTTGTGGACGGCTCACGCAAGAAGGTGAGGTGGGGACACCCGTTACCGATGCCTGCGTACCCGGCGTCTACCATCTTCACTGATCCGGCGGGTCACGCGGCAGGCTAGTGCTCAGATAGTAGATTAGTCCAATGAACGCGGCTTCGGTCTTCGCCAATTGCTCAACGGCATCGGAGACGCTCATTCCAAACTCTTTGCCCACGAATGCTTCAAGCGAGTCCGCGTGGTGGCGAATCTTCCTCGCTGTCGCCTCCATCTTCTCTCCGCTTCGGACGCTCTGGACCGAGTTGTAAACGAAGATCACGACTACACCAAGTATGAGCGCGCCAAACACGTTCGCGGCTATGAAGAGTAGGCGCGCAAGGGGCGAGACCGGTACCACATCCGAGATCATCCGCCCGTACACGGAATGGAATCCATACCAGAGGAAGTCGAAGGGCGCAGGGGACCCGCTGACCCGGAAGTCGGTGGGCCAGATCTTGAACAGGGCGAGCGCGGCCAGCGAGAATGACCACACCGTCAAGCAAAACAGCATCAGCACCCGCAGTATGTAGGCCGCCGCATTTAGGTGGCTGCGCTTCAGGTCGCTTAGCTTGGACGCTATAAAGTAGCAGGCGCGATTGTAGAGAACCGAGATCTGGAGGTTCATGACCCACGCTTGACGTTGATCTGCCGTCATCTCCTCAACGGGGGTATCGCGAGGGTACTTGCTGACCGCTAGAGTGGACCGCAAGAAGCTCCAGATCTTGTCGAGGGCCTTGTCAGAGAAGATGTCCGGCCGTGCACGAAATGGCTGGATCAAGGTCCGGAGATACACGGCCACGAGTGCGCCCAGCAGGAGAATTCCAGAGACACCCAGGAGCCAATGCGACTCAGCCGCCAGGGCAACGACAGTACCGATGACTAGGCTGCTGGCCACGATGAACGTGAATCGCAGAGCCCGGAAGAAGGAAGCACCCGCCGCAAGCAGAGCCAAGGCGAGTGTCCAGCTCTTGGCCTTGATGAGTAGCTTCGGCAGCCTCCAAAACAGAAGTACAAATGGATAGAAGACGATGTAAGAGACCCAGCCGAGGAAAGCCTTCCTACGGCAGGCGAATACAGCAATCGCCAACAAAGCGAGCAGTACCAAGCCGCGGTATCGCACAAGCCAACCTAGGCTTGGCGCGTAAGCTTCGACCATCCAAAGATCAAGGTCGACAACGAAAAGCTTGAGTAGCGCATAGACCCAAAAGGCGAGGGCAAGCAACTCACGCACTGACCATCGGACCCCAGCTGAGGACTTTCTTGGGGGCGCGGGCGCAACCTTGGGCGTTACGGGCGATCCCTGCACGGCCTCTTTCGCTAGCTCACTCCTCATGATCACCCCTTCAACTACGAGGTTCTAAATCGTCATCAGATCAGTACCGGATATCACCATCTCACCTTCTTCACCTCTTTAGGCTCCGGTGGATGATCCGCTGCGGCCGTGGCGCTGCATTGCGAGGCTCTTCCCTGTGGGACTCGTCTTCCGGGACCCCGACAACCGCGCGCGAGGCGTTGATCAGGAGGATCGTGCTCACGCCCCATCCCGGTCCGTATCGCCTGCCGCATGACGCGCTGATGCCGCGACCCGCTGGATCTCGTCGAGTACTCTCGGCACCTCCGGGTCGATCAACTCGCGCGGCACTAGCGTCGCCAGGACGTGGTAGTCCGACTTGCGGAGGAGGTTGGGGAGCCCTAGTTGGGCGAAAAAGGCCTCAAAGACAGGGTCGAGAAAGTCATCCGTCGCCTTGACGGTTCGCCACCAGCGATCGTGGCGGTCTCGCAACGCTGCCGGCGGTACGCGCGCGGCGACGCAGTCCCTCATGACCCTTGAGTGCTCCTGCGCCTCCGCGTCGGCGAAGAGCGGTCCGCCCGCTCGGGTGCTGCCAAGCTGTCCGGCGTAGGCCTCGAGGACCTCTGGGAAGCAGAGGTAGCTCTCAATCTCTCGACGCGACCACTGGAGTAGCGGCAGGCCATCGGCCTCGTCAGACTTCCGGCCGAGGTTGTCGGTGAGGACGATGCCAACGAGATCCGGCCTTGCCTCTCGAAGCCCGAAGAAATGGTCTTGCGCTTTCTTGGGCTGGTTTGCAATGTAACGCACGAACGGTCGGGCCAAACAGGCAGCCGCTGGATGGTCTAGGGTCTTCGCGAACGCCTGCAGGATTGCGAGGTCGGTAGCGCCCTCAAGGTAGAGCACCCACGCGGCAGTTTCCGCCTGATAGTAGTCGTCGAAACCGATGGACTTCAGTGCCTTGAGGAGCTGTGAGCCCCGGTCGTCGATGCGGTGCGGTGGCCCAACGAACGCGATCACGATGTCCTTGTCTGCAGCCTCGTTAAGGATCACTTCCGAATGGCTGGCCGCGATTACCTGGCTGCGGGTGGCCCGCGCGACCTCCGTAAGTGTTGCGTAGATCTGCGCCTGGCGCAGGATCTCCAGGTGAGCGTCTGGCTCGTCGAGAAGAAGAACGGCACCCGGGTTGCCGATCAGATACGCAAGAAGCAGTGTCACCTGCTGCAAGCCACGGCCCGATGACGACAGGTCGAGCGACACACCTGGGTGCCGGGTCCCCGTGTAGCTCATCGTTAGCTCACCGCGCTCGGGGACGTACTCCGGCCGCGCGAGGGTCACGCCGAAGAGCGAGCGCACGCGACGCACCAACTCGCTCCAGCCGTCGGACTTCTCCGCAGTCGCGAGGGCATAGCACAGGTTGCGCAAGACCTCGGCAGTGCGACCTTCGCCGAGGCGAACTTGGATCGCACCCGGGTCGAGACGCAACTCGTTGGCTGCTAGTCCGGACATAGGTGGGAGGTACGCGACCCGGACCTCGAGAGCCTCCGGCGGGATGGCTTCCCTCTCAGTGGTGCGCGTCGCCCAACCGAGAGGCCGGCAGTAGAGCGACTCAGGATTGGCATAGTCAAGCTCTACGCCGCAGGTCCACTTCCGGCCCGCGGTAACACCATGTACCTCGATATCGATCCGAACGTTCTTAGTGTGTTGCTTGCCAGCCTCATCCTTGAACACGTCCCGCGCGTGCAGCCCACGCCAGAGAAGACCGATTTCCGGCACCGGCAACGCGACGAGGTCGCGCCGGTTGAGGGTCACCCCGGGTCGCTTCCTGGGTGGAGCGTCGCCACGCCGCTCGTGCCAGCGTCGGACGCCCAACTCCCAGAGCGCCAACGCCTGAAGGGCCGAGGTCTTCCCCGAGTTGTTTGGCCCGATGAAGACGACCGCGTCACCCAGCTCGATCTCGACTCTCTCAAAGCGTTTGAAATTGTGGATGATCAGGCGCTCAAGCACGGGACCCTCCACGCGACCCACGCAAACGGTTGGCGACAGTATTCGGCCGAGCGTTGACCGGGCTGAGCACCGCACCCTCCAGCGCACAGGCCAGACTGGGCACAATCCGACTCTCTCGACGAAGGATAGAGATCTCCGCTCGCACCTGAAGACATGGTAGCGCTGTGGAAGGCTCGGTCAAGGGCGAGACAGGGCCGGATCCTCCAGTTGAAGGCCGATCCACGCGGTCGACCGTGGTCGCGGCCGGGCGCCCGGGGCGAGCGCAGGGGCGACCGAGGCGAGCGGAGGGGCGCGAGCCATGCCCGGTAGCCGTGCCGCATTGAGTCGGTACGAAATATCACCGTCTAACCCTCCTCACCTCGTCAGCTTCCTGTACGTGATCCTATGCGGCCTCGTCGCGGCGTCGCCGAGCTGCTGTTTGCGCCACTCCTCGTACTCGCTGAAATTGCCGTCGAAGAACGTGACTTTGCTCTCACCCTCGAACGCCAGGATGTGGGTGGCGACGCGGTCGAGGAACCAGCGGTCGTGGGAGATGACGATGGCGCAGCCGGCGAACTGCTCGATCG
>JAKAEN010000146.1 GCA_021818355.1 Actinomycetes bacterium
GCTTGACCTGGTTCACATCAAACGGGGGCCGCAGCTGGCACCTCCTGCGCAGGGTGGCGGTCAGCACCGCCTGAGGTTCTCCCCCCTAGGCGGGAGCCGAGGCCTGGAGCAGGTGGTAGAGCAGGTACAGCTGCGCGATGGCGAGAGGCTCGCTCTTCTGGTCGTCACTGATCCGTCCCAGGCTGTCGGGCAACGGCTCGTCGATGCCGAGCTTCGACCAGATCTCCATCTTGACCTCCTGGGCGACTTCGGCAGGAGCATGGCCGTGCACGTGGAGAGCGTCCACCGGCTTGCCGTCGTCATCGCGGATCAGCTTCAGATGGATCGCCTCGCGAGTGTCCGAGCTGAGCAGATAGGTGAGATCAGGGTGGTCGATGGTCGGACGAAGCAGGATCGAAGCCGAGAGTGGAGTATTCGGATCCTCGTCCGCATGAGCACGTCCAAAGCTGATGACGATGTCGGCGTAAGCGCGCTGAGGGCGGATGTACGCCGCGGACTCCGGCTCCCGCTTCTCCAAGTCGGCCAGGACCTGCTCCTCGGTGTACCCACGCTGGCTCACGTCCCGCTTGACCTTCCAGGCGCGGCGGATCGGCTCGGGCGGATCGAGGTAGACGGTCACGTCGAAGCAGGCGCGGGAGAGTTTCGACCACAGCGGGAAGAGGCCTTCGACCACGACGAAGCCACTCGGTTCGATAAGTTCCGGCCGCTCGAGCGTCCCATGATGATGGTCGTAGACCGGCTTCAGGATCGGCTGGCCCATCGCCACGAGCTGGAGATGCTGCTCCATGATCTGCAGATAGTTGCACTCCGGATGCAGTGGCGTGAACGGCAGCGCCTTGCGCTCGATCCTGTCGTAGCGGTGGTAGTCGTCGGTGCAGAAGGAGCGGATGTTCTCGCTGCCCAAAGCCTCGACCAAACCACGGGTCAGGGTGGTCTTGCCAACTGCGGAGTCCCCGGCGATCGCCAGCATCGGCGTGTGGGTGAGTGGGCGTTCGCGATTGGCCTTCTGGATCATTGCCATGCGATGAGGCATGTTGGTTGGTCCTTCCTTACACTCTGGCTTGCCGGTCAGGCGAACTGGGAAACAACGGAGTAGCTGCCGTTGCGAATGAGCGCCGTGGAGATGAAGTAGCCGCTGTCGCGCTTGATCACCGGATCGAGCACCCCTGCGCCGGTGACGGAGGTGATCGCGACCACCGGTTCGGCGGTCACCAGATCGTCCTGTCCGAAGACCCGCTCGGCCATTCCCTCGGCGAAATCGCGGACCATGCGGCTCTCGGCATCACTCTGCGGAGCCAGCCGACCCTGGAAGTCGCCGCCAAGAGCCTTGGCCATCGCCGCCATGATCACGCCCTCGGGAGCCCCACCGACCCCGAAAAGAGCGTCGATGTGGCCTACCAGCACCTCGAAGGAGGCCATCACGTCGCCGTCGGGCACCTCGCGCACCCGGGCGCCCGCGGCGCGAATTCGCGCGATGAGGTCCTTATGGCGGGGCTTGTCAAGCACAATGACCTCAAGCTCGTCGACACGCTTCTCGAGCGCCTTGGCAAGCATCTCGAGGTTCGTCTCGATCGGGCTGTCGATCGACAGAGCGCCTTTGGCCTGGGAGCCCACCACGATCTTGTCCATATAGAAGCCCGGCACGAAGGTGAAGTTTCCCGCTGGCGCGGCGGCGATCACCGACACCGCTCCAGGTTGGCCCTTGGCCACGTAGTTGGTGCCCTCCAGCGGGTCGACGGCAATGTCGAAGGGGGTGGCCGACCCGGATCCGAGCTGCTCGCCGCGGAAGAGCATGGGCGCCTCGTCCTTCTCACCTTCGCCGATGACGACGCGCAGCGAAACGGGCGCGGTACGCAATGCATTGCGCATCGCCTCCACGGAGAGGTGGTCGGCGCGCTTGCGGTCGCCACGGCCGATCTCGGCGACGCATGCGCGGGCCGCCTGGGTGCACGCCGCCACCATCGACCGCTCCAGCACCAGCTCGGCATTGAGATAGCTCACATCGGAGGAGGCCGGTGCGCGCCTGGAGATCGTCTCGGCGATGCGAGCGGCGACTTCCTGGGGGGTGAAGCCGAAATGGGCCTGAACTTCCGGCCCCTTGCCCGAGGCGCCGAATCCGCGCATGGCGACGATGTCATCGGCGGATTCGACCAGGGATTCCCATCCCAACGGGCTCAGCGCCTCCACGACGACCGTGGGTAGTCCCGAGGTTATCGACTGGAGCTTGCCCTTGGTGGCCTCGAGGAAGCGCTCTCGCCAAAGGACCGAGACCACGCGGGCGGAGATACCCCGCGTCTCTGCCAGTTGTTTGGCGGCATCGATGGCCAGGGAGACCTCGGAACCGGTGGCGAAGACCACGGCCTTGGCATCCTCGGGATCCCAAACCACCTGGGCACCGAGCTCCGTCACCCAGGAGGGGTCGCGGGACTCGGTCACGGTTGGCAATGCCTGCCGGGTGAAGATCAGCGCCGACGGCATCGAGCCATCGCCTAGAGCCACACTCCAGGCCGCGATCGTCTCGTTGCCGTCCGCCGGGCGCATCACCCGCAGCCCGGGAATCGCCCGGAGAGCCGCAACCTGCTCCACTGGCTGATGGGTGGGTCCGTCCTCGCCGACCGCAATGCTGTCGTGGGTGAAAATGAAGGCGACCGGCAATTTCATCATGGCAGCCAGGCGAATGGCCGGGCGCGAGTAGTCGGCGAAGACGAGGAATGTCGATCCGAAGGGGACGAAGCCTCCGTGTAGGGCGATCCCATTCAGGATCGCCGACATGCCGTGTTCGCGGATTCCGAAGTGGATGAGCCTCCCGCTGAAGTCTCCGCGGCGCACCGCAGGCAGGTCGAGATTCGTCCCCGTCGACTCGCCCAAGTCTGCGGTCCCGCCTACGAGCGCCGGCAGCCGGTCCAGAAGTTGCGCCAGGACCTCCTTCGAGCTGACTCGAGTCGCCACCTTGCGATCAGGTGCGAAGGGGGTGAGGATTCCCGCCATCTCCCCCACGGAGGGGATCGTGGCGGTGAAGACCGATGCCACCTCGGGTCCGGCGGCATCGAAGCTTTCCTGCCAGGCACGGGCCATGGCGTCACCGGCGGCGGCAGCCTCCCCAAAACGTGCGTAGACGTCGGCAGGAATCTCGAAGGGCGGGAGGTCCCAGCCGAAGAACCGCCGCGTGGCGGCCATCTCGTCGGCTCCTAGCGGCGAACCATGCACAGAGGACTTCCCCGCCTTGTTGGGCGCGCCATAGCCGATCACCGACTTGAGTTCGATCAGGGTGGGCGCCTCGGTGTGCGCCTTGCCCTCCTCCAGCGCCGCGGCGATGGCGTCGACATCCTGGGCGTTCTCGACCAGCAGAGTGTGCCATCCGTAGCTCGCGAACCTGGCCCGGGCGTCGTCGGAGCACGAAAGGGAGGTGCTCCCGTCGATGGTGATGTCGTTGGAGTCGAAGACCACGATCAGGCGCCCCAGGCCCAGATGACCGGCGAACGATGCTGCTTCGTGCGAGATTCCCTCCATGAGGTCGCCATCGGAGGCGAAGACGAAGGTGTAGTGGGAGGCCAGATCTCCGTGCCCCAGTTCCTCCGCGCGGCTGCGCCGCATCTCCTCGGCAAGCGCCATCCCGACCGCCGTCGAAATGCCCTGGCCCAGGGGTCCGGTCGTGGTCTCGACTCCAACGGTATGCCCGTGCTCGGGGTGGCCAGGGGTCAGTGAACCCAGCTGCCTGAAGGATCGCAGGTCATCTATGGTGAGGCCGTAGCCGAAGAGGTGCAGCATGGAGTAGAGGAGCGCCGAGCCGTGCCCTGCCGAGAGAACGAAACGGTCGCGGCCGGGCCATTGCGGATTGGCGGGGCTGTGCCGGAGAACCCGCGTGAAGAGTGCATAGGCGGCGGGAGCCAGGCCAAGAGGCAGGCCGGGATGCCCGGCATTGGCCGCCTCGACCTGGTCCACCGAGAGCATGCGGATCGCAGTCACGCACTTGTTGTCGATTTCAGTCGCCATCGCTGAACTCCTTGCCTATTGGCCGGCGGCCGCAGCCGCGATCGAACGAATCTCGGAAACTGCGGCCTCCAAGCCGCCGGGGTGCCGGAAGAGTGCGGAGCCGGCCACCAGCGCCCTTGCGCCCGCGGCTGCCGCGCCGGCCACGGTGGAGGCGGAAATCCCGCCGTCCACCTCGATCTCTATCTGGTTTGGCACGCTCTCGGCCAGTTCGTGGGCCTGGCGGACCTTACTCTCCATGCTGGCGATGTACGCCTGTCCGCCGAAGCCGGGGTTCACCGTCATCACCAGGATCAGGTCGCACAAGTCGGCGACGTTCTCCACCGCCTCGATGGGGGTGGCAGGATTCAGAGCGACGCCCGCCTTGGCTCCCGCCTCCTTGACCTTGGCCAGGGTGCGATGCAGATGACGCGTCGATTCGGCGTGGACGATCAGCAGTTCGCACCCGGCGGCCACGTAGCGCTCGATGTACTGGTCGGGTTCGACGATCATGAGATGGGCCTCGAAGGGCAGCGAGGTCACCTGGCGGGTGGATGCGATTATGTCTGGGCCGAAGGTGAGGTTGGGAACGAAGACTCCGTCCATCACATCCCACTGGATGCGATCCACGCCCGCCTTTTCAAGGTCCACCAAAGCATTACCGAGCTGGGAGAAGTCTACGGGCAGCACTGAAGGGATAATAGAGATATCCTGCTTAGCGCCCATATTCGGCCTCCCTCGCTTCGTACCGCCGGCCACCATGCGGAGTCTTGGCCGACAGCTTTTCCGTGTATATAAGACCCTATGGCGGCGCGCCCCGGTCGCAATTCCCCCATCCATGGGATTGGCCCTCACCTGCGCGGGGCGGCCAAGGTGCGGGGCACCTCCCGGCCGCTTATTCTGTGCAGCGGACGAGTCGTGACGCCACGCCGCGGCGGACTCGGGGAAATAGGATCGAAGAGATGGCGCCCAGCAGCGACAGAGACACTCCACAGGAAATGCCGTTGTCGGTGCTGCTCGTCGACGACCAGGAGATCATCCTGGACGGCATCTCCACGATGATGCGGCGCTTCGAGTCCCAGGTGAAGATTGTCGGCAGGCTGAAGAACGCCAAGGCCGCTCTGGCATTCGCGGAGGAGAACCCGGTCGACATCGTCATCACCGACATAAGGTTGCGCAGCGAAAGCGGCATCGACCTGTGCCGCGACTTCGCGACGCGATTCCCCGAAGTCGCGGTGGTCATGCTCACCGTCTACGACGACGAGCAGTACCTCTTCCAGGCCCTGCGAGCCGGAGCAAAAGGGTTCCTCCTGAAGCAGATCAGCGCAGCCGAGCTTCTCGAACAGCTGCTGCGCGTCGCGAACGGCGACATCGTGGTCGATCCGCACCTCGCCGGACGCGTGGCGCTCTCCGCCGCCCGGCTCCACTCGGGCGAATTCTGGCCCGGCGCACACCTGGGGTTGACCCAGCGCGAGTCCGAAGTCCTCGACCTGGTCACCAAGGGGCACTCGAACAAGGCGATCGCCGCCCGCCTCTACCTCGGCGAGGAGACCGTAAAGACGCACCTCAGCGCGATTTACCGCAAGCTCGGTGTGCGTGACCGCACCTCGGCAGTTGCCCTTGCAATGCGCGAGGCGATCTTCAGATAGGAGCACCCTTGACCGCCTCCGAGCCAGCCGAGGGCGACAGCCTCGGCACCGACCTACTCAGGAGCGTGCTGGATGCCATCAGCTCGGTAACCGAGCTCGATGCGCTCGCCGACACCGTCGCCAAGCTCGTCACCGACGCGGTAGGCGCCGACGTCTGCTTCGTCCATCTGGTGGAGGAGCCAAGCACCTACCTTGGCCTCATCGGCGCCACACCCCCCTACAACCAGCATCGAGGCAAGATCAGGCTCGCGGTCGGCGACGGGATCGCCGGATGGGTGGCCCAGGCCAAGACCCCGGTGATGGTCCCGGACAAGTGGAAGGACACCCGCTATCGCTACATGCCCGAGCTGGGTGGGGAGAACTTCGCCTACCTGATCTCGGTCCCGATGATGCGCCCCCAGAACAAGGTGGTGGGGGTACTGAATGTGCACTGGAAGGTACCTCCCTCCGATCCCGCGGAGGTGATGCGGGAGCTGCAGTACGTCGCCAACCTCTTTGCGGCCAACGTCGAGCTGGCAGCGCTGGTCGAGGCCCTGGAGCGCCGCGAGAAGCAACTCGAGGAGTTCGCCACGAATGTCATCGACGCGCAGGAGTTGGAGCGCAAGCGGATCGCCGGGGACATCCACGACGGCCTGGGTCAGCTCCTGCATTCCACGCTCTACCATCTGGATGCGGCAACCTACCCGGAGGACCTGCTCTCGGCACGAGAAGAGATCGGCGTCGCCAAGGACCTCCTGGAGCGGGCGATCTCCGAGGTGAAAAGCACGATATCCCGCCTCAGGCCCCGCATCCTTGACGACCTCGGCCTGCTGCCCGGCTTGGCAAGCCTCGCGGCCTCGACTGGGCGCCCCGAGGTCGCCACCGAACTCCCCGAAGCTCTCGAGCACCAACTCCCGAGCGCGACCGAGACCGCCGTCTACAGGATCGCTCAGGAGGCCCTGGCCAACATCCAGAAGCATTCCGGAGCGACATGGGCCTCGCTGAAGCTATGGGAGGACCCCCAGCCCGACGCCGTGCTTCACCTGGTGATCACGGATGACGGAGACGGCATCGAGCCTGAGCGTGGCGAAGGCCTCGGCATGGTCGGCATGCAGGAGAGGGCGGAGCTCATCGGCGCCAAGCTCGACATTTACACGCGCCGCGGGCACGGGACCCGGGTTCATCTTCGTCTGCCGCTCTGACGCCCCGGCCTTCCGCTCGGCAGGGGCGGATTAAGACCAAAAGGGCCCTCCCCTTTGTCGGGGAGAGCCCTTTTCTTCTTAGGATCAGGCGCGACCGGCGGCGGCAGCGAAGTTGGCACCGGCCCGATCGGCAAGGGCGGCCTGGGCGGCCGGCACGTCGTTGCGCTTGCTTGCCCAGGAGTTCATGGCCGCATCTTGCAGCGCACGGCCGTAGGAGAAGGTGATCGGCCAGGGCAATGGCCCCAGCTCGTTCATCAGAGCCAGGTGCTCGGTGGCTTCGTGGTCGTTCTGGCCTCCGGAAAGGAGCGCAATTCCGGCCACCGCCGCGGGAACGGTATTGCGGTAGCACTCCACAGACGCGGCCGCGACCTCCTTGCGGCCGGCCCTCTCGGCGGCGCCCTTGCCCGAGATCACCATGGAAGGCTTCAGAACCATCTGATCGAAGGCCACTTCCTGGTTCCAAAGCTCGGCGAAGACCGCGTTCAGCGTTGCCGCAGTGACCTCGAAAGAGCGCTCGAGGGAGTGGTTGCCGTCCATCAGCACTTCAGGCTCGACAATGGGAACGATCCCCTCAGACTGGCAGATGCG